>NZ_JAKREY010000007.1:0-216960 GCF_022348265.1 Alteromonas sp. Cnat3-28 | reverse complement strand
GGTTACGAAGAAATAGTGGAACAGGTCTCTCGCGCTTGGAATACATTCATTGCGGATGTTGAACGAGTCAAAAATCTCTGTTGGAGAGAGTGGATAAAGTTGGTCAATTAATTAATGCAATTGGTATTATACATACAAAAAAAAGGGGCCTGAGTTTTCACTCAGGCCCCTTTTTCTAATCGAGTATTAATTACTCTTCAGTTGCTTCTACTGCTTCTTCTTCAGCTTCTACAACTGGACGGTCAACTAGCTCAACATATGCCATTGGGGCATTGTCGCCAGCACGGAAACCGCATTTAAGAATGCGAGTGTAGCCGCCTGGACGAGCTTCGTAACGAGGACCAAGCTCGTTGAATAGTTTACCTACAACCTCTTTGTCACCAGTGCGGGCGAAAGCTAGACGGCGGTTTGCAACGCTGTCTTCTTTAGCCATAGTGATTAGAGGCTCGATTACGCGACGTAATTCTTTCGCTTTTGGTAACGTAGTTTTGATCACTTCGTGCTTGACCAAAGAACCGGCCATGTTTTTGAACATAGCTTGACGATGGCTGCTGTTGCGATTCAACTGACGACCACTCTTACGATGGCGCATAGTTTTATCCTTCTCTACAAATCAGTTTGATAAAAACCTGATTAATCTTTTTCAGCGATGCTCTCTGGCGGCCAGTTTTCTAGGCGCATACCTAGAGAAAGACCACGAGATGCTAGAACATCTTTGATTTCAGTTAGCGATTTCTTACCAAGGTTTGGCGTTTTAAGTAGCTCAACCTCAGTGCGCTGTACCAGGTCACCAATGTACTGGATAGCTTCTGCTTTCAAACAGTTTGCAGAACGTACTGTCAGCTCTAGGTCATCTACTGGACGAAGCAGAATCGGATCGAATTCTGGCTTCTCTTCTTTCGCTTCTGGCTCAGACACATCACGTAGGTCTACGAATGCATCTAGCTGTTCAGCTAGGATAGTAGCAGAACGGCGGATCGCTTCTTCAGGATCCAAAGTACCGTTCGTCTCCATGTCGATGATTAGTTTGTCTAGGTCTGTGCGTTGTTCAACACGAGCAGACTCTACACTGTAAGCAATACGTTCAACTGGGCTGTATGAAGCGTCTACTAACAAACGACCAATTGGACGATCATCTTCTTCAGAGGAGCGACGGGTAGAAGCTGGTACATAACCGCGACCCATTTCTACTTTAATGCGCATGCTGATTTCAGCTTCGCCAGTTAAAGTACAAATAACGTGGTCAGGGTTTGTAATTTCTACGTCGCCATCATGCTGAATATCACCAGCAACAACAGGGCCAGCGCCAGATTTCACTAGAGTTAGGGTTGCCTCAGTTTTACCTTCAAGGCGAACCGCTAAACCTTTAAGATTTAGCAAGATTTCAATTACGTCTTCCTGAACACCTTCTTTGGTGCTGTACTCGTGAAGAACGCCGTCAATTTCTACCTCGGTAACTGCACATCCTGGCATAGATGACAGTAAAATACGACGTAGGGCGTTACCTAGAGTATGGCCAAAGCCGCGCTCTAGTGGTTCCAAAGTTACTTTGGCACGAGTAGGAGAAACGTTTTCGATCTCAACTAATCTCGGTTTTAGGAATTCAGTCACAGAACCCACAATGCTTCCTCTTTAGTTAGCTTTACTTAGAGTAAAGTTCGACGATCAACTGTTCGTTAATTTCCGCAGACAGGTCAGTTCTTTCAGGAACGCGCTTGAAAGTGCCTTCCATTTTGCTGCTGTCTACTTCAATCCAGGTTGGCTTCTCACGTTGGTCAGCCAGTTCCAAAGCAGCAACGATACGCGCTTGCTTCTTAGCCTTTTCACGAACAGAAACCACGTCTTCGGCAGAAACGTTAAACGATGGGATGTTCACAACTTGACCATTTACCATGATCGCCTTGTGGCTAACTAGCTGACGTGCTTCAGCACGAGTGCTAGCGAAACCCATACGGTAAACTACGTTATCAAGACGCTGTTCTAAAAGCTGTAGCAAGTTTTCACCTGTGTTACCTTTTAGACGTGCAGCTTCTTTATAGTAGTTGCGGAATTGCTTTTCCAGAACGCCGTACATACGACGAACTTTTTGTTTTTCACGCAGCTGAACACCGTAGTCAGACAGACGGCCACGACGGGCACCGTGCTGACCAGGCGCTGTATCGATTTTACATTTAGAATCGATTGCGCGAACGCCGCTTTTTAGGAACAGGTCTGTTCCTTCGCGACGGCTAAGTTTGAGTTTTGGACCCAAATATCTTGCCATGATCTTTCTCCAACTGTCCGTCGATTAAACGCGACGTTTTTTCGGTGGACGACAACCGTTGTGAGGAATAGGGGTCACATCGGTAATGTTTGTGATCTTATAACCTGTAGCGTTAAGAGCACGGATCGCAGACTCACGGCCTGGACCTGGACCTTTAACGAAAACTTCAAGGTTCTTAAGACCGTATTCTTGTGCAGCAACACCTGCACGCTCAGCAGCTACCTGTGCAGCAAATGGGGTAGATTTACGTGAACCACGGAAACCTGAACCACCAGATGTCGCCCATGCTAGTGCATTGCCTGAACGGTCTGTAATAGTCACAATTGTGTTGTTGAAAGACGCATGGATATGAGCCATTCCGTCTGCAACCTGACGTTTAGCGCGCTTACGCGTGCTACGAGCTGGTGCTTTAGCCATAACTTACTCCCCGTTTACTTCTTAATTGGCTTACGAGGACCTTTACGGGTACGCGCATTAGTTTTAGTGCGCTGACCACGTAGAGGCAAGCTACGACGGTGGCGAATACCACGGAAGCAACCCAGGTCCATCAAACGTTTGATGCTCATAGAGACTTCACGGCGTAGGTCACCTTCAACGGTGAATTTAGCCACTTCGTCACGAAGCTTATCAATAGTAGCTTCGTCTAGCTCTTTGATTTTTGTATTTTCTGCAACACCAGCACCCGCACAAATGCTTTTCGCACGTGTGGGACCAACGCCATAGATCGCTTGGATAGCGATTACAGCATGCTTGTGCTCAGGAATGTTAATGCCAGCGATACGGGCCATTAACAGCACTCCTCTTGTTTATTTGTCGACGACCTAAAAAGCCCGATAGGATACTTACCCGTCGACTAAATTGCAAATTAAGGTTCAAAATACTTTAAAACAAAACTAGCAGAACCAGACAAGTACTATCTAGGTTCTGCTTACTTAGCTTTGCGAATATCTTGTTCCGCTTAGATTAGCCCTGACGCTGCTTATGCTTTGGGTCAGAACTGCAAATTACACGCACAACACCGTTGCGCTTGATAACTTTACAGTTACGGCAAATCTTTTTTACTGATGCACGAACTTTCATTACATCTTTCCCCTTTCTATCAATATTAAGGGGCTAACTTATCGGCCGTAGCCTTTAAGGTTAGCTTTCTTCAGCACAGACTCATATTGACTAGACATCAAATGTGTCTGTACTTGTGCCATAAAGTCCATGATAACCACTACGATAATGAGAAGCGACGTACCACCGAAGTAGAACGGCACATTCCAAGCGATTAGCATGAATTCAGGCACTAAACAAATAAAGGTTATGTACAGTGCGCCAGCCAGTGTAAGGCGAGTCATTACCTTGTCAATGTATCGTGACGTTTGCTCACCCGGGCGGATGCCTGGGATGAACGCGCCAGACTTCTTCAAGTTATCTGCAGTATCACGCGGGTTGAATACCAACGCCGTGTAGAAGAAGCAGAAGAAGATAATCGCAGCTGCGTATAACATCACGTACAGCGGTTGACCAGGAGATAGCATAAGCGCTACATCTTGCAACCACGCTGTTGATTCATTCTGTCCGAACCATCCTGCGATGGTACCCGGGAACAGAATAATGCTAGAAGCAAAGATTGGTGGAATTACACCAGCAATGTTGACTTTTAGCGGTAAATGGGTGCTTTGCGCAGCAAAAACCTGACGGCCTTGCTGACGTTTCGCGTAGTTTACCACAATTCTGCGCTGTCCGCGCTCTACAAATACAACTAGGTATGTAAGAGCGATAACAATCACGCCAATCAACAGTAGGAACAACAAGTTAATGTCGCCCTGCCTTGCTTGTTCCGCAGTCTGACCTATCGCTGTTGGCAGACCGGCAACAATACCAGCAAAAATCAATATAGAGATACCGTTACCAATACCTCGTTCGGTAATTTGCTCACCCAACCACATAAGGAACATAGTTCCTGTGACTAGGCTCACTACTGCCGTAAAGTAGAATCCGAAGCCAGGGTTTATCACCAATCCATTAATCAGGTTAGGCAAACCAGTCGAAATTCCAATTGATTGGAAGATAGCCAATACAAGCGTTAGATAACGCGTGTACTGACTAATTTTACGACGGCCTGCTTCGCCTTCTTTTTTAAGCTCCACCATCGGTGGGTGAACCACCGAGAGCAACTGCATGATAATGGATGCAGTAATGTATGGCATAATGCCCAAAGCCAGAACGGATGCACGCTCAAGCGCACCACCAGAGAACATGTTAAACATTTCTACAATGGTGCCTTTTTGTTGCTCGAACAAGTCAGCAAGTACAGCTGGATCGATGCCAGGGATAGGAACGTAAGAACCTAGTCTGAATACAACAATCGCACCAAGTACGAACAACAATCTTGCCTTAAGCTCACTCAAGCCGCTTTTAGCGCCTGAATCCAATCCTGGTTTAGCCATCTAGCTTATTCCTCTACTTTACCGCCAGCAGCTTCAATCGCTTCTTTAGCGCCTTTAGTAACCTTTAACCCGCTTACTGTAACAGCGCGTGATACTTCACCGCTCTTAACAACTTTAACGAACTGGATTTCTTTCTTAACGATACCAGCTGCTTTTAAAGTCTCAAGAGACGCAGTATCACCATCAACCTTCGCGATTTCAGCAAGAGTTACTTGATCAGTAACAAAGCTCTTGCGTGAAGTGAAACCGAACTTAGGAAGACGACGCTGGATAGGCATCTGACCACCTTCGAATCCTGGCTTAACGCGGCCACCTGAACGGCTTTTTTGACCTTTGTGACCGTGGCCACTCGTTTTACCAAGACCTGAGCCGATACCACGACCAGAACGCTTACCAGTAGGCTTTGAACCTTCGGCTGGAGAAATTGTATTTAAACGCATGTCTTACTCCTCCACTATCTCAACCATGTAATATACACGGTTGATCATGCCACGAACGGCTGGGGTATCTTCCAGTTCACGAACATGGTTGATTTTACGAAGGCCTAAACCTTTAAGCGTAGCTTTGTGCTTTGGCAGACGGCCAATTGCACTTTTAGTTTGCTTTACTTTAATCGTTGCCATGTCTGATTACCCCAAAATTTCTTCTACAGACAATCCACGCTTCGCAGCAACTTTCGCCGGGCTGTTCATTTCTGTCAGCGCGTTGATTGTTGCACGTACAACGTTGATTGGGTTTGTAGAGCCGTAACATTTTGAAAGTACGTTTTGTACACCAGCTACTTCAAGTACTGCACGCATCGCACCACCGGCAATAATACCGGTACCTTCAGATGCTGGCTGCATGTAAACTTTAGAGCCAGAGTGACGACCTTTAATCGGGTGCTGTAACGTGTGACCGTTAAGGTCTACGTCAACCATGTTGCGACGTGCCTTTTCCATTGCTTTTTGGATTGCAGCAGGTACTTCACGTGCCTTACCGTAACCAAAACCAACGCGACCGTTACCGTCACCCACTACTGTCAATGCAGTGAAACTAAAGATACGACCACCTTTAACCACTTTAGATACGCGGTTTACGGCGATCAATTTCTCTAGAAATTCACCATTTTGAACGTCTTGTTTAGCCATTATAAACTCCTAGAACTGAAGACCAGCTTCGCGAGCTGCATCAGCTAATGCTTTAACGCGACCGTGGTATTGGAAACCACTGCGATCGAAAGCCACTGTTTTAATGCCTTTCTCAAGCGCGCGCTCTGCGATTGCTTTACCGACTACCGTCGCTGCTTCAGCGTTACCTGTAGACTTAAGATCTTTTGCAAGATCTTTCTCAACAGTTGAAGCCGCTGCCAACACTTCAGAACCGCATGGAGCGATTAGCTGAGCGTAGATGTGGCGAGGTGTACGGTTAACTACCAAGCGATGCGCGGCCAGTTCACGAATTTTTGCTCGTGCGCGAGTAGCGCGACGAATGCGAGCTGTTTTCTTATCCATCGTATCACCCACCTACTTTTTCTTAGCTTCTTTACGACGTACGTGTTCGTCAGCGTAACGTACACCTTTACCTTTGTAAGGCTCTGGTGGACGGTAACCACGAATGTTCGCCGCAACCTGACCAACCACCTGCTTATCGGCGCCTTTAACGACGATTTCAGTTTGGCTAGGAGTTTCAACCGTAATGCCTTCAGGCATTTCGTATGCTACAGGGTGAGAGAAACCTAGTGTAAGGTTTAGTTTGTTACCTTGTGCTTGTGCACGGTAACCAACACCTAACAACTGAAGTTTTTTCTCAAAACCTTCTGAAACACCTTGAACCATTGCGTTAAGGATAGAGCGCGCAGTACCAGCCTGTGCCCAACCGTCAACAAAGCCTTCACGTGGAAGTGCTTTAAGTTGGTTCTCTTCCTGTGCAACTTCTACAGCGTCGTTGAAAACGCGGGTCAAAGTGCCTTTACTACCTTTAACAGTAACTTCTTGACCAGAGATAGAAACTTCTACACCTGATACAACGTCTACTGGGGCTTTTGCTATACGTGACATTTCAACTCCTCCGTTATGCTACATAACCGATGATCTCACCGCCCATGCCAGCGTTACGCGCTGCACGGTCAGTCATCACACCTTTAGAAGTCGACACGATAGCTACGCCTAAACCACCCATAACCTTTGGAAGCTCATCTTTTTTCTTATAGATGCGCAGACCAGGACGGCTTACACGTTCGATAGTGTCAATTACTTGCTTGCCTTCGAAGTACTTAAGCGTAACTTCTAAAACAGGCTTAACGTCACCAGAAGCAGCGAAGTCAGTGATATAACCTTCAGCTTTCAATACTTCACAGATTGCAACGCGAAGTTTTGAAGAAGGCATAGTCACAGAAACTTTCTGTGCCATCTGGCCGTTACGGATGCGGGTAAACATATCCGCGATAGGATCTTGCATGCTCATTATCAGCTACTCCTTACCAGCTGGCTTTCTTAAGGCCAGGGACTTCACCGCGCATCGCTGCTTCGCGAAGCTTAATACGGCTAAGACCGAATTTGCGTAGGTAACCATGTGGACGACCAGTTACACGGCAACGGTTACGTTGACGTGAAGAACTAGAGTCACGTGGCAGTTGTTGTAGCTTCAGAACAGCGTCCCAACGCTCTTCTTCAGAAACGTTAACATCGCTGATAATCGCTTTAAGTGCGGCGCGCTTCTCAGCATACTTAGCTACTAGCTTAGTACGCTTAGCTTCGCGTGCCTTCATTGATTCTTTTGCCATAACCCTACACCCCTACTTTTTGAATGGGAAGTTAAACGCGTCCAGCAGAGCACGTGCTTCGTCATTTGTATTCGCACTGGTAGTGATAGTGATATCCATACCGCGAACCTTATCCACTTTATCGAAATCGATTTCAGGGAAAATGATTTGCTCACGCACGCCCATGCTGTAGTTACCACGTCCGTCGAATGATTTAGGATTCAAACCACGGAAGTCGCGAACACGTGGAATAGCGATTGAAATCAAACGCTCTAGGAATTCCCACATACGCTCGCCGCGTAGGGTTACTTTACAGCCAATCGGATAACCTTCACGGATTTTAAAACCCGCTACTGATTTTCTAGCAACTGTAACAACAGGCTTCTGACCGGCGATAGCCGTCATGTCAGCTTGAGCATTTTCAAGTACCTTTTTGTCAGCAACTGCTTCACCTAAACCCATGTTTAGAGTGATTTTTTCAATCCGAGGGACTTGCATGACGCTTTTGTATCCGAACTGCTTAGCAAGTTCAGCTACTACTGTTTCTTTATAGAAATCATGCAGTTTCGCCATCGTACTCTCCAATATAATTAAACAAGTTCGCCGTTAGACTTGAAGAAACGTACTTTCTTCTCATCTTCGAAACGGAAACCAACGCGATCTGCTTTGCCCGTTGCCGGGTTAACAATCGCAACATTAGAAACGTGAATAGAAGCTTCTTTCTCAACGATGCCACCAGCTACGCCCAGTTGTGGGTTTGGCTTAGTGTGCTTCTTAACGAGATTAACGCCTTCTACAATTACACGGTTATCAGCAATAAGCACTTTAAGGACTTTGCCTTGTTTGCCTTTGTCTTTACCCGCTAATACGACTACTTCATCATCACGACGAATTTTATTAGCCATTATCGTGACTCCTTATAGTACCTCTGGGGCCAATGAGATGATTTTCATGAAGTTTTCACTTCTCAACTCACGGGTAACCGGGCCAAAGATACGCGTACCAATTGGTTGCTTGTTAGCATTAAGCATAACAGCCGCGTTACCGTCAAAACGAATGGTAGAACCATCTGCACGACGAACGCCTTTTCTAGTACGCACCACCACTGCATTCAGTACGTCACCTTTTTTAACTTTACCGCGAGGAATTGCTTCCTTAACAGTAACTTTGATGATGTCACCGATACCTGCATAACGGCGATGCGAGCCACCAAGAACCTTAATACACTGAACCCTGCGAGCGCCGCTGTTGTCTGCAACGTCCAGGTTAGTTTGCATTTGGATCATGTTAGTGCTCCGCTCTTAAAATTAAGACTCTCCCGAGTCGTTAGTGCTGCTAAAAACAACTGGATGTCGTTGCTTTTATGTACATACCCCCATAAAAAGGGCGCGAAATAATAACAGAAAATTTTGGGAAGCGATAGCGGTAAATTGAATTATTTTTAAACTATGTGAGCAATAAAAAAGCCCCGACTAAAAGCCGGGGCTGATAACCACGTCATAGGTTATCAAGCAGGATCTTTTAGCGCAGAAACATCGTTTCTAAACTGCTTACTTAGGTGCCTAAAAACACATTCTTTTAAACGGCTTACACCGACAGGTTTTGATATGAAGTCGTTCATGCCAGATTTCAAGCACTTTTCTTTGTCGCCGGTTAGCGCATTTGCGGTTAATGCAATTATTGGGATGTCCCGTGCCTTATCTCCCATTGACCTAATTAGCTTCGTCGCCTCTAATCCATCCATTACAGGCATATGGCAGTCCATCAAAATGATTGTGTAGGGTGACTTTCCCTTTAATGCGCCTTTAACTTTTTCTACTGCCTCTTCACCGTTTTCTGCTAAATCGGCGGTAATACCTATCTCTTTTAGTTGCTCTTTAATGACAAGCTGATTTATTTCATTGTCTTCAACTATTAGTGCTTTAAACGCGCTCAGTTCCTGTTTAGAAGGGATATAAACAGCATTATGGCCACATGCTTTTTCGGCTACGGTGCCTGCGTTAGCATCGTCTAGCATGAGGGTTACGATAAATCGCGCCCCCACGCCTAAATCGCTGCACACCTCAATTTTACCACCGTAATGCTTCACGATTTGACTGACTATAGACAACCCTAAGCCTGTGCCACCATATCTTCGCTGCGTCGAGTTTTCTGCTTGAACGAACGGCGAGAAAATGAGCTTTTGCTGTTGCTCGCTAATTCCGATCCCTGAATCAGTCACGATTAGTTTTACTCTGAACCGCCCTTTTCCGTATCGGGTGCTTTTAGTTTCAACCGTTACCTTCCCCTCTTTTGTGAATTTAATGGCGTTATTCAATAGGTTAATCAGAATTTGCCCAATTCTTAGTTTGTCAGCTATGAAGGTTTTGCCCTCAACCCCCTTTGTGCTCACTGAAAGTTCAATACCTTTCTCGTGAGCTAGCCGCGTGAACATCGGCACTTGCTCTTCTATGGTGTCGGCAAGGTTGGTGGGCGATTCTTCAAACGACATGTTGCCAGAGTCGATTTTAGAAAAATCCAATATATCATTCACGATGTTGAGTAATGAATCTGCACTTTTCATAGCAATAGTGGCATGTTCTAGCTGGGTAGAATTTAGCGAGGAACTAATAAGTGCCTCAAGCATGCCCTGAACCCCATGAATTGGTGTTCTTATTTCATGGCTCATATTCGCAAGGAACTCACTTCGTGCTTTCAAGGCGCTTTCTGCCATATCCGTTTTTTGCTGCAGCATTGCCTTGTCCATGTGAAGCTGCGTAATATCAACTGTAGCACCAATTACCTTAACGCAACGGTCATTCTCCATGACCGGATGAGCGCGACTTTGTAACCAACGGGTTTCTCCCGCATCGGTGCGAACTTCAAGTTCATAGGAAAAGTCTTCGCCGGTTTTTATCATTTGATTGAACTGGGCGACATATTTATTCCGCTGGTCTTCATCAACCACGAATTTGATCACGTCTTCTGGCTTTACTACTTTTTCACCATGCACGTGCAGCATTCGCTTCAGCGCACCAGACCAAATCAATGCTCCCGTATCAATATTTAATTCCCATGTACCTACACCGGCAAGGTTGGTCACTTGGTGTAATAACGAGTTTCTCTCTTCTAATATCGCTTTTTGCGCATTGAGATTACTTATCGCTTGTTGACGCTCTAATTCGTTGCCTATCCACGAAGCAAGCAAAAGTAAATAATCCATCTCTAAGGGCGTAAAGGGTGTGTCCCGTGGACCGAGAGATGAGAAGTTTACTGTACCGAAAAATTCACCATGTACTCGCACTGGTGAAGCGAGATAACTCTTTAATGTGTATTTTTCAAAACACGGATGCGAGGCACCTGGCGCAGTATCTATATTGTGATAAGCCACAACAGCATCGCTGTTCACCACATCTGCACAGTAAGTGTCTGGTAATGCGAAGGTCGTATTTAATGGTATGTCGTTGTCGGGCGTAATAACGCTAAGCACACGGTAATTATCGCCTTGAATGTTACTTACAATCCCTGTTTCCAACCCGAGTATTTCCGTACCTATGCTTAGCAAGCTCTCGAGCTTTTTATCAAATGAAAGTGCTTTGTCATTTGATATGGTTTGTAGATCTTTAATGATACTCATGAGGATTTTCGCCCTCCCGGACAGCAAGTAAAAAGGCCAACGTTTTTATCGTTGACCTTTTAAACTTACGTGAAATACACGCAGATGAAAGTTTTCACCCTTATCAATTAGTATAATAAATATACTAACCGACTAATAAAGCACGTTAATTTCATATCCCGTTGGCGTATCCGCTGGCTCAACAGTAACTATGTAGTTTTCTTCCTCTGTAAAGCCAAACAGCGCGGTTCTATCAAGCAGCACCTGCTCCTCGTTGTCATCTTCGTATACGGCAATCACTTCATAGTAGTCTGACGGCAGCACTTCACTGGTACTTTCAGCAAATTCAAGATTCTGTATATCGTACTCAGCAGTATCAATGGTTTCGTCATTTCTTACCAAGTAGAAGTCTACGTCATCAAAGTCGCTAACTAAGTTGATGAAGTTTACTGTCTTATCGTAGGCCTGAGGCAAACCACTTTCTACAAAGGTTGCTGCGCCTAATTTATTGTTGGTGTTGTAGATAAGAATAGCCTTACTCTCACCCTGATTAAGCGTAATTAGCTTGTTGCTCAGTGACGTTACTGTACCTGATGGGTCTGTTACGGTAACGCGATAATCGCCGTAGCGGATCGTACTAAACTCAGACAATTCGCCCGCCGCGAGTGTAAAACTGACGTCCTCTTCATCAGTGTTTCCACCAAAGGTAACCTGAAGCTCTGCATCCAGATTCGTAGAATTGTAAATACGATACTGTGAATCTGCTTCTACATCTGTAAGCGCCGTAACTGATGAAGAGTTAAGAATAGTGTCTACAACTAGCCCTTCTTGAATGGCGCCACTGACATCGCGCAGTGTCATTAGATACTCAGTTTCGTATACAAAATCGATGGTTTGTGATTCAAAGACAACATCGTCACTTCCTGGTTCGGTCAAATAAATCGTGTACTCGCCCTCATCAAAGTATTCACTGTCATCATCTGCATCCCAGAAGTCAAATTCGATCATGTCGCCCGTTGTAACCGTGCCAAGGAAGTTGGCTGCTTCAAACGGGTCGCCAGACTCACTCATGTAGAAATCATAAGAAGATTCATCTACTGCTACCGACAAAGCGAATAGGCGGAAGTGATCTTCCAATGTTTCGCGCTTATAGGAATAGGTGGTAAAAACGGGGTTACTAAAGTCACCACTCATAACAACAATGGTCTTATAACCGGTTTTTAAGTTAACGGTAATCTCGTCAATAAATACTTCTTGGTCGTCTGAATCAGTTCGAATGAACTCGAGTTCTAATTCTCCATCATCCATAGAGTACATTGACGTAGTGTCACCAAATTGAGCAGAGCCAAAGCTATCGCCATCAACTTCACGCATTTCTACATTGGCACCGTTAGGCGAAGCGTTGTAAAACTGAATGTAAGCATACGAATAATCTGAGCTACTGCTGCCTGAGCCACCACAAGCGGTAAGCCCTAGCAGTGCAATAAGCCCAATTGCCACTGCTTGGAACCATGTTCCACGAAGCAAAGATTGAGAGGTCAATTGCATAAATTGAATGTCCTTTGAAGTTGTTCTTGGTTGGATAAAGCCTGCGTAAAAGCAAATAGGCACATGTAGAGAGTGCTGATCTTGGCACGCACAATACAGCGATATGGCTATGTGAATAGGGCTTAGTTCGCAGCTTTACGTCAACTTTGCAAAGCTGACCTTTCTTTATGGAAACTTGACATTCAAGCTTTTAAAAATGCTGGTAAAAGGCATAGATGTGCGAATAAACGTAAGCAAGCCGCGCACAAAACTGAAACAAAAAAAGCCTGCATAAGCAGGCTTTAACTGTGTCTTAGGGAGACGGGATTACTTACTCATATGAGTATGATAGCGTCACACCGCTGTATGACGAATAAGCGCGAATACCAATGTGCCATGTGCCTGACGCTGGCGCGTCGAATGTACATACTTCGCTGTTGCCATTTTGATAAGGACGACAATCATAGCTATTCGTTTCTGGCTGTGAGCCAAACTTCACGTATAGATCAGCATCGCCTGAACCACCAGAGGTACGAATAGTCATCTGCGTTACACCTTCAGGAATCGTCCAAGTGTAGCGGTCCCAGTTTCTGCGCGTACCAGAAAGGCCGGTTAGCTGACCTGATACTGGCTCTACGCCAGGCTCAGAGCCGCCACCGCCACCAGTACCGCCACCGGCACAACCGTTGGTGTTAAGGTAGTTGTAGGCATCAGCAAGCTGCATTAAGCCATAACCGTAGAAGTTATCACGACCCGCACTGCCTTTATCTTCTGCCGTTGCATTAAGTGCACTACGAATTTGGTTGTTTGAACACTGCGGGAAGTAACTCCACACTAGTGCTGCACCACCAGCTACGTGTGGCGTCGCCATAGATGTACCGCTGAGTGAAGCGTAGGTATTTGTTGGATAGGTAGACTGAACTGCACTGCCTGGCGCGGCAATTTCAACCTGATCGTTATATTGGCTGTAGCTTGCACGATTTTCGTTTGAGTCTACTGCCGCAACTGACATTACTGCATCATATGAAGCAGGGTAAGACTTCGCACTGTTACCATCGTTACCTGCCGCCGCAACTAACAACATGCCTGCATCTGTGAAGCTCTGCATTGCATTTCGCTCGGTAGTTGACGAACTGCCGCCACCTAAGCTCATGTTAACAACGTTCGAGCCGGCATCCTGACATTGGGTGATAGCATCGATAAGGTCAGATGCGTAAGTCCATTGGCCATTGTCGTTAAAGATTTTAACGATATGCATATCTACGCCAGGATACACACCAACTACACCTTCGTTATTATCGTATGCTGCAATGGTGCCCGCTACGTGGGTACCGTGACCGTTACCATCGTTATACCAGTTACCTACAGCACTATTGTTTGCCTGACCTGTAACGCCATCGTTGGTTCCAGGCAAATCTGGGTGACCCAGGTTGTAACCTGTATCGATGATACATACTTTGCGAGCCGTAGTATCTGACTGTGCAAATTGATTAGCCTGAACCATGGTGTAGCCGTAAGGCGTGGTCTGCGCCATAGGCTTACGACGAACGTCCACTTCAATACTTTCTACGTTTGGATT
Source organism: Alteromonas sp. Cnat3-28 (assembly GCF_022348265.1). NCBI lineage: Bacteria > Pseudomonadati > Pseudomonadota > Gammaproteobacteria > Alteromonadales > Alteromonadaceae > Alteromonas > Alteromonas sp. Cnat3-28. The sequence continues at coordinate 202,815 of NZ_JAKREY010000007.1, read as the reverse complement.
TTTACGAAGCTTGTTCAGCGCTGACTTACTCATCGTAGCCGCTACCATTTTATGCTTCTTAAGCTCTTTCTTAATTGCACCACCTGCTTTTCTTACTTCTGATTTAGCAGACGCGATATCGAAAGGCTTTTTACCTTTTACTTTGGCACTTGAGATTTGACCTTTACCTTTTAATGCACTCACTTCAACCGTTTCACTGGTCATCTCATCTTTGAACTTGATGATGTAACGCTCTTGGTCAGTGGTGACAAGACGATCGACAGTCAATCGCTTACCTAGTGCTTGTTTTAGGGTTTGAGGCTTTTCTTTAACTTTTACCAGACCTTCGCCTGCTGCCATTGCAGAATTACCCATTAAGCCAAGTGATACAGCTAGAGCAGCTGCTGTTAGACATGTGTGTTTCTTATTTAATTTTGAGTTCAAAATTTATTTCCTGTTTTATCTGTCTTATTAACTTCAACACTGTTTTATTCCGTGCTTTGGAAGCTATTTGTTATTAAATGACATACAGGTATAACCATTACCTCATACGAAAAGCTCATCCATGACAACCGACGCAACTGCGTTGCAACGACCTACCCGTTTGTCAGGTATGCAAATAAACGGTATTACCAAATTATTTACAGAGCTCATATTAGGCGGCGAATCAGGCTGTTGAGTATGTTGCCTTAACCCTGGTGAGCATTTTTAATACCTTTAAAAATGCACAAAAAAACAACACAACTTATGAAGAGCGCGCCAAATGTGTATTACGAGCAGATTCATGGTAGGAATAAAAAACTATAATTAACATTAATTTCACAAATTCAAATGTAACAAAATATTAAACTCTTTATAAGTTTTACTTAAATATAAAAAAAGCGTGTACCCAAAGGTACACGCTTTTTTAAAAACCAATTGAAAACTCATTAGAGGCTCAATTCTAGCAACTTTGTCTCATAAACTGCGCTGTCTTACGATCTCGTATAAGCACACGCCGGTTGCTACCGACACGTTTAAACTTGTTACACTGCCAGCCATAGGGAGCTTCACCAACTCATCGCATGTTTCTTTGGTAAGCCTACGCATGCCCTTACCTTCAGCCCCCATTACTAATGCAGTTGGTCCTTTCAGGTCTACATCATAAAGGGTCTTATCGGTTTCACCGGCTGTGCCAACAATCCAAAGGCCTTTATCCTGAAGGTGCTTCAAGGTTCTGGCCAGGTTCGTGATTTGAATAAGTGGAACCACTTCAGCTGCACCACAGGCCACCTTTCTTACTGTGCCGTTTAAGCTTGCTGATTTATCTTTCGGTACTACTACCGCGTGCACCCCTGCTCCATCTGCAGTACGCAGGCACGCACCTAGATTATGCGGGTCGGTAACACCGTCTAGTACCAAAATTAAAGGCTGCGCTTCGCTTTCTAAAATTTTGTCTAAATCAGCTTCATCTAGCACGCGGGCTGGTTTTGCTCTTGCTACCACGCCTTGGTGTTGCTCTCCGCTTACTTTGTCATCTAGCGCTTTGCGCTGACAAAACTGAACGGAAATACCGAAACGACGGGCTTGGTTAACAATGTTGGTGAGACGCTCGTCATTGCGACCTTTTAACACTAACACTTCCATTACACGCTCGGGCTCTTTTTCAAGTACCGACTGCATGGCATGTAAACCGTATAACCATTCTTGCTGCGCCATTTAACGCTTACCTCTTTTATTCAATGACAGTGTTTTGCCGCTACTACCGCCTTTGGCGATGCCGCGACTTGACGATTTTCCACCGCTACGACTAGACGAGCTTGAGCCGCCTTTGCCTTTGTTCCCTTTTTTATCAGAACGCGAGCCTTTATCAGAGCGCGATTTGTTATCAAAACGAGTAGGTTTATCTGAAGCCTTTTTCGCAGACCTCACTTTTACCTTCTTACCCTTAGTGCCGCGCAGCATAGACTTATCGAGTAATAAATCAATCTTTCTTTCATCAAGGTTGACCGCTGCTACGGTTACTTCAACTGTATCACCCAACCTGAATTGGCGATGGCCCGACTCACCAACCAGCGCTTGTTTTACATCGTCATAGTGATAATAGTCATCATCTAGCGATGTAATGTGTACTAGGCCGTCGATGTGGTATTCGGTAAGGCGTATAAATAAACCAAAGTTAGTGACCGAGCTGACCACACCTTCAAAGGTGTCGCCGACGTGGTCGAGCATAAACTCGCACTTAAGCCAGTCAGCCACGTCACGGGTGGCATCATCGGCGCGGCGCTCTGTCATTGAACACTGCTCGCCTAACTGTTCAATTTCTTCAACGGTGTAGTTTTTCGCGCCACTGACTGCTTTTTTGCCCTGCTGTTTAGCAATAATGCCTTTTAGCGCACGGTGCACGACCAAGTCTGGGTAGCGACGGATAGGTGACGTGAAGTGCGCGTAAGCTTCTAGCGCCAACCCAAAGTGACCTACGTTGTCACCGTCGTAAACCGCTTGCTTCATTGAGCGCAGCAGCATGGTTTGAATTAGTTCCTCGTCCACTCGACCGCGGGTTTTAAGCACTACATCGGTGAATGCGGCAGGCTCAGCATCTTCAACAATGCGATGAGGAATACCGATTTCACTTAAGTAACTGGTAAATGCGGTAAGCCTATCGGCGTCTGGTTTGTCGTGCACACGATATAGCGCTGGCGTCTCATGCTTTTCAAGCATAAGAGCCGCACTTACGTTTGCCATGATCATGCACTCTTCAATAAGCTTGTGTGCGTCGTTACGCACCAACGGCACAATATTTTCAATCTTGCGCTGAGCGTTGAATACAAACTTCACTTCTTGGGTTTCAAACTCAATCGCCCCACGCTTAGCACGGGCTTTTTTAAGCGCGCGGTACAAGTCGTGAAGATTGCGTAGATGAGGTACATGAGGCTCGTAACGCTGATGAAGTTCTTTATCGCCCTGCAGAATATTCCACACTTTGGTGTAGGTTAAACGGGCGTGCGAGTTCATTACCGCTTCGTAAAACTGGAATTCTTCTAGTTTACCATTTGCACTGATGGTCATCTCACACACCATACATAGGCGATCGACTTCAGGGTTTAGTGAACACAAGCCGTTTGACAGTACTTCTGGCAACATTGGAATTACTTGGTCAGGGAAATAGACCGAGTTACCGCGCTGCTGCGCTTCATCATCAAGAGCTGAGCCTGTTCTTACATAGTGACTTACATCGGCAATAGCTACCCATAGCTGCCAGCCACCATCGTCGAGCGGTTCACAATATACCGCGTCGTCGAAGTCGCGAGCGTCTTCACCGTCAATGGTAACAAGCGGAAGCTGGCGCAAGTCTATGCGACCTTCTTTGGCTTCATCGGGCACCTGATCGGTAAGCTTTTCCACTTGCTTGGTTACGCCATTTGGCCACTGGTGCGGAATATCAAACGTGCGAAGTGCCATTTCTATTTCCATACCTGGTGCCATATGTTCACCAAGTACTTCAACAATTTTGCCTACTGGGCTCATTTTTCGGCGTGGTCGCTGAGTAAGCTCTACCACTACCACCTGCCCCATTCGAGCACCGTTAGTGCTTTCTGGTGGAATAACAATTTCGTGCTGCAACCGGCTGTCATCTGGAACGACCATGCCAAAACCTTGTTCAACAAAGTAGCGGCCAACAATAGGCTCGCTGCGCGGTTCAATGACTTGCGTAACAAACGCTTCTTTTCTTCCTCGGCGATCGGTTCCGCTAATGCGCGCTTCTACCACATCGTCGTGAAGGAACAGGTTCATCTGCCCAGCACTAATAAATAAATCGCCGCTTTTATCTTCAGGACGCAAAAAGCCGTAGCCATCACGGTGACCAATAATTCTGCCTTTAATGAGTTCATCACGGTTTTGGAGAATGTATTTTTTCTGCTTGGTAAATTGCACCTGACCTTCGCGCTCCATGGCACGTAGTCGGCGCTGAATTCCAATTCGCGCTTCTTCGTCGAAGGCGTTCACCAAGTTACAGATATCAAGAAACGACAACGGCTTGTCGTGCTCTTTTAATAAACTCATTAAATATTCGCGGCTGGCTACCGGATTTTCGTACTTTTCTTTCTCGCGCTGATAATGCGGATCATCACTCATGTATTTTAAATTTACCTTTCGTATTTTGTTCAACGTGTTTTCGTTTGTGGCTTAGTTCGTCAAAGCGCTGTAGAAAACATAAATATGATTGTTTAGACACATAAACCATTTTTGGTTCATGTGGTTATTTGCTGCACAGTATAACAGTATTTGCAGTAAAACATTGACTGTTATTATGGATTCTCAGCCTGACATCTGTATGTCACAAACACTCAGTATAAAAATGGGTTTTCGTTTTTGTTGCATGAGCGTTCAACAAAACAATGACATCACCAGTTACCTTACAAACCTATAAAGAGCAGGCATATGGATAGAAGATCGTTTATAAAGCTATCGTCACTCGCAGGCGCGAGCGTGGCAGTGTCTACAGGGCTAGCGGGCTGTACCGTTAGCACTTCAGCAAACAGCCAACCGCAAACCAACGCAACCTTTACCCATGGTGTGGCGAGTGGAGACCCATTAAAAGACGCCGTGATTATTTGGACGCGCGCCGTGCCCACAGCAAATTTGGGCTCAGGTTCGGGCTCAAAGTCAGGTTTAGCCAAGGCCGATATTTTATGGGAAATGGCAAGCGATGCTGATTTTGCCAATGTGATAAGTAGCGGTATTGTTGAAGCGAAAGCCACTCATGATTTTACTGTAAAGGTAGACGTAAAAGGCCTTAGTCCAGCTCGTCGTTATTTTTACCGTTTCAAAAGCGCTAATAATACAAGCCCTGTTGGAGAAACCCGTACGCTACCTGAAGTCGATGTGTCTAACGTCACGTTCGGCATATTTTCTTGTTCCAACTACCCCGCTGGCTTTTTCACGCCTTACATGGAAGCAGCGAAAGACGACAACATCGACTATGTATTACACCTTGGTGACTACATTTATGAGTACGATGGCGAAGGTTACGCAACTGAGCACGCCAAGGAAATTGGCAGGACCTATGCGCCTGATAACGACACCGAGCTTTACACTCTCACTGACTATCGCAACCGCTATGCGCTGTATCGTACGGATGAAGGCTTGCTGTCGCTACATCAAAATAAGCCTTTTATAGTTGTGTGGGATGACCATGAAATTACTAACGACACCTATAAAGACGGTGCCGAAAATCACCAAGAGGATGAAGGTGATTTTTATGAACGTCGTGCGGCTGCCGTTCAAGCCTATTATGAATGGCTACCTATACGCCCGCCGTTTGGCACCGAGCGCTTAGAAATTTATCGTCAGTTTACTTTTGGTAAACTTCTTGACTTATACATGCTCGACACCCGCGTTCTTGCCCGCGACAAACAGCTTGAATACGCCAACTATCGCGATGCTGAAACTAAAGCGTTTGACCAAGCACGCTTTATGAAAGACATCGGCAACCCGAACCGCGGTTTACTCGGTGAAACCCAACGCAACTGGCTACATTCGTCTATGCGGCAAAGCCAGGCTAAATGGCAGGTGTTAGGGCAACAGCTATTAATAGGCCGCATGCTTTTCCCTGTATCTATTTTTAACGGCGTTGAACGCAAAGCAATACCTGATCATGTACATAGGCTCGCGAATATCAAACGCAAACAAAAGCAAGGTGGTGCACTTAGTGAGCAAGAGCTTGCGCTTATCAATACCGTAATGCCTTACAACTTAGACGCATGGGATGGCTACCCTGTTGAGCGGGAACAGGTGCTGATGCAGCTTAAGTCCATCGGCAAGCCAGTTATTGCCCTTGCAGGTGATACACATAATGCTTGGCACAACAAATTAACCCTTAAAGATGGTACAGAGGTAGGGGTTGAACTTGCCACACCAGGCGTGACGTCACCCGGTATGGAACATTATTTAAGTATGGATGATGAAATGGCAGAAACGCTTGCCGACGACCTACCGCTTCTTATAGAAGATTTGCAGTACTGTAACCTCCACCAGCGCGGGTTCATGACTTTAACCGTTAGCCAAGATAGCGCAAAAGCAACGTGGCACTATGTGGATGCAATTTTAACCAAAGCAGGCAAAGTGGTTAATACGCATAGCTATGAGATAAACGCTTGATAAAGACTATATATTAAGACGGAATAAGCCGCATGCTTGCGGCTTTACTTTACGAAGTCATTTTTTAATTAAATAAGTAAACGCGCTTAATTGAATGCAGCGCGTTTACTCCTTGCCAACCTTAAAACTCATAATAAACACGCACACCAGCAATGCGTGGCATCCCGCGTACGAAGGTAGGTATACCCAATCCACCGCCCGTGTTACCAGCATCAATCAAGAATTCTTTATCAAACAGGTTGTTCACGTAAAGCTCATAGGCAAACTTGCTGTTGTCTTGAAGCAGCTTCACCGATACATCAGTCAGTGAGTAAGTATCTTGAGAAAGACCAGGGTAATTGCTGCTTTCAAAAAACACTTCTGACTGGAAACTGGTAAGCCAGTTAACATCAATGTCAAAACTGTCCATATTGAATACTTTGTTGATGTTTATCGCGCCGCTAACTTCTGGCGCTAAGCGGAACTTATTGCCACCGTATTGGAACTCAGAGCCATCAGCAGTATTGTCTGCAAATTCAGCGTCAAGGAAACCAAGACTTGCTGTTAGCGTCAGCGTCTCGCTGTAGTTATAGGTCGCCATGCCTTCAATACCCGACATGGTCGAGTCGCCTACCGTTACAGTAATAGACTGTAAGGTTTTTGCGTCGGTAAAGCTTTGCTGATAATCGCTGTATTCGTAGGTGAAAATGGCACCTGAGAACAGGAAGTTCGCGCTTTGGTATTTAATACCTAAATCGTAACTGTCTACTATTTCAGGCTTAGTCACATTAACGCCACCTGCGTTAGCATCCACAACTGGTGAACGTCGTCCCCTAGCGTAGTTCGCGTATACATTCCAGTTGTTATTAACATCATAGCTTATGGCAAAGCGCGGCAGGGTATCGTCAAAGTCGCGCTCGGCATCGAATGTAAATGCACCATCTGCAGTAGTATAAGTATTACGGGTATAACGTGTTTCGTCGATATAGCGCACGCCAGCAGTAATGTTGATGTCGTCGGTAACAAAATACGACACTTCAGCAACATAAGACGCTATATCAAGTTCAGCTTCAAATATAAACGGCCCTCGTATCATAATAGGCGGCAGTGCAGGGTTAGAAATAGGAGAGCCATCTTCATTAAACAGTTGCGACACTAACATCGCACGCAGTGCTTCTATTTCTTCTAACGATGCGCCGGTAGCGATATTCTGATTTAGTGGAATGTTTGAGGTGGCCTCGAGCTGTGCTTTTACCGCATCGAAGGTACCACGTACAAATGGGTCGACCATTACATAATAGGGCAAAATAGAGTCGTCTTGAGTAATAGACGCACCTACAAACGCGGCCAATTTATCACCCGAGTCATACACTAAACGCATTGACGCACCTTTAAGCGTAGCGTCGTTATCGAAATAGGCATCTTGAATACGCAAAGCAGAACCGTCTGCGTCAAATCCCTCGCTTACCTCTACATCTTTATAGTATGCGTCGGCATGCAGACTAAGCATTTGGTTGAAATCGTAGTTTACAGTTAAATCGTAGGCTTGAAGCGTACGTTCAATGCCTAGTTCACTGCCTAAACTAAATTCGGCATCAGTAAAAGGGCTAGTATCTCCGCCATTGGGAGCGATAGAGCCAGATTTGAAGGCAATGCCCGGCTGATCGTTATACTCCATGGCTGCGCGCGCAATGATTTCAAGCTGATCGTAATTCGCTCGCCATGTTGCACGTAGTGCTTGCACCGACACACCCTGAAGATCTTCGCTGTTGCACGGCACTTCTTCACCAAGATGGTTGTACATGTTTGCGTTACCGTAATAGGAGTCAACGCTACAGGCATTGTTTTCTACAATGCCGTCCATTTCGCGATAAAGGCCTGCTATACGAAAACTGTGGTTGTCGTTAATAGGCTGGTTATACATGAATTCAAGTTCTTGCCCTTGCTCTGAGTTATAACCAACTTGTACCTTGCCTTCCTGTTCGAAGGTGGGAAGATTAGAATGAATACTTACCGCACCATTGGCTGCCGCCACACCAAACAAGGTTGGCTGGGGGCCTTTTAAAACCTCTACGCGCGCAATATCAAAAAGCGCGACGCTGGCTACCGTCTTTTTACTGATATCAAAGCCATCTTGATATACAGAGATGCGCGGCGTTGCCGACACCGAAGATACGTCGTCAGTCACGCCTCGAATATTAAAGGACGGTAAGCTTACAGCCTGCTCTTGAATTTGAACGTTAGGTAAAATACGAGAAAGCTCATCAAGCTCCATAATATTGGTGCGCTCTAAGAACTCGCTACCTATTACATCCATAGTAACAGGCACATCCATTACGGACTGCTCTCGCATCTGGGCGGTTACCGTAATCTCTTCTATATAGTTATGTTCGTTTTCTGTGTCGGGCGCTACTTCTTGTGCAATTGCTGCGCTTGATAAAGCAAACGCAATTGTTGGGGCAAGCAAAGAGCGTGAACAAACCGGACGTGGATACAGAGGGCGCATTAAATCATTCCTTTCGTGTGCTTATAGGGTGTTTATGTATTTTTATAAGCATTTCGCCGATAGATTGACGACATTGCTTACCTTTTTGAATTATCGAAGCACAAGAATGTAGAGCGCTTTTGAGACGGTTCAATGAAGTATAGGTTACAAATGAAAGGCAATTTTGTGACAGACGACTTTCCCTTTCTTTTTCCCTAATCAACTCTGTACCAGAGCTCAGTTGTTATGAAGTAAAGCTCTATGTAACTTTTGTTGAATAAATGCACAACAAAAGTTATCATTAATGATAACCCAATAGGAATAATGATGAAGTGGGAGATCAAGTTTCACAGAAGCGTTAAAGAGCAAATATTGGCTATGCCACCTAAAGTGCAGGCACGTTTTATACGGTTATTAGAACTTATGGAAAAGCATGGCCCGAACTTAGGGGTTCCCCATACTAAGCCTATGAGTCATGGGCTTTTTGAAGTTAGAGCTAAAGCAAAAGAAGGAATCGGTAGGGCGCTATTCTGCTATACAAAAGTAAAGCAGATACATATTTTATATGCATTCATGAAAAAGTCTCAGAAAACGCCGAAAGAAATAATACAGATCGCCAGATTGAGAATGAAAGAGGTTAACTAGCCATGACTTTACAAAGCCTTAAGCATGAAGCATTGAAGAATAAAGATGTAAAACAGGAGTATGATCGCCTAGAGAGCGAGTTCACACTTATAGAGCAGCTGATAGCTATGAGGAAAGAGGCAGGGCTAACTCAAGAACAGCTTGCGCAAAAAATGCAAACACACAAGAGTAATATTAGCCGATTGGAAAAAGAGAATAGCAACCCTAGTTGGAAGACTCTACTCAAATATGCGAATGTCTGTGGGTTCGAACTTTCGATTACCCTTCATAAAAAAGAAAGCCACATCTCTCGCTAACGATTGTTCTTTACCGCTCTAATTTTTAAAAATATATCCTGATGACTTCATTTATCGACAATAAGAAAAGTCTACGCCGCGATAAATGGCATAACAAAAAGCACCCCTTTGAATCATAGAGCAAACTAAGTACACTCATTCCACGTAGGACAAAAATAACTTTTAACTAAAAAGCGAAATGGAGACTGCAATGAAGAAATTAATGATGGCTACGGCTATTGGCGCTGCAACCCTATTAAGTGCGTGTAGTGCAGAGCATGGCACTACGCAGTGCACTACTGCACCTGAAGCTGAATGGCAGAACCAAGATGCGTTTCAGGCTCAGCTATTAGCGCAAGGTTACAAAATTAACGAGTTTAAAGTGACAGGCGGCAACTGTTACGAAATCTACGGCTTCGACAAAGAAGAAAACAAAGTAGAAATTTACTTTAATCCTGTTGATGGCAGCATTGTTAAGAAAGAAATGCACTAAGTGTGTTTTAACGAACGATTCATCGTTCGCTTGCTTTAACACTTGATAAAACGCTGCAAACTATTGCAGCGTTTTTGTTTTATTCTGAGATAGTTATTTAATGTACAGACCTACTGATACGCCTTCGGATATTTATATTTGGGACTGGGTAGTGCGCCTATGCCACTGGGGCCTTGTTGCTACCTTTGTGACCAATTATTTTATTGTGGAGCCAGGTCGCCTTTATCATGAAATAGCTGGTTATATGGCGGTAGCGCTTATATCTATACGCGTTGCTTGGGGCTTACGTTCAGCTAATCCTAACAAGAAGGGCTCCGCAGATTACGCTAGCTTCTCCACTATTTCGCTAAGCAAGCTGGCCTTTAGAGAACATCTTCAGCACTTAAAGCATAAACAAATCCCACGTACTCATGGCCACAACCCTTTCGGCTGGCTAATGATAATGGCCGTTATCACGTTACTGCTGGGTTTAGGTATTACCGGTTTTATGATGGAAGAAATAGACGCACTGTTTGGAAATAGCACGCTGGAATGGATACACAGTATTATGGCTGATGTTCTTTATGGTTGCGTGCTAGTGCATGTCGCAGCAGTGTTTGCTGTGCAATATATAGGAAATATTCAGTTAGTTCGCCCTATGCTTACTGGCTGGCGTAAGCGTTAAGCCTACGTAAAGCATAGATGTGCTACAGACATAAATACGCTTTTGCAGAAGCTGGCTTGTTCTGTTTGCCAGCCTTTCTGCCCTAAAGATTTTAGTTGACTGCAGGTGTTCGTTATCACCTCGCCGCGTGTGGCTTTTAACTATCTAGCGGACGCTTTGCCTCTCGCACGGCTTTCGGGTGCATTAATTTTTCTAAGCGAGCGAGGTAAGACGCAATTTGCTGATGCTGCTTTTTATCGTTGGTCACCGAGTTATAAAGCCAGTGGTACGCGTCTTCATAATCGTAAGGACTGCCATAACCGTCCAAAAACAACTCAACCAAGTGAATTTGCGCTTTTAGGTTTTTAAGCGCAGCGGCTTCACGTAAATACACTACGGCGCGAGATTTATCCTGCTGCACAAGCGTGCCCTTTGCATAGTAACGCCCCAGTTGCTCTAGTGCTGCTGGCAAACCTTGATTCGCGGCATCTTCCATATAGCCAATACCGCGGGCAGGTTCAGCATCTACGCACACGCCCCACGCCAGCATGTCTCCCCATAAAAACTGGTAGGCCGGTACTTTCAACACGTTGGCACGCGCTTCAATGTCTTGTACTAATTGGCATCGATCAGCCACTACTTTGTCTAAATGTGTATTAGCATTAATCATATCGATTAAGGCATCTTGGCTGTAAAGCTGAACTGCGCGAAGCTCTTCAATAGTTTCGCCTTCTAAAGCGTAAGCGGAAAAGCCCATCCCAGAGGCACATATAAATAAGGCTGTGTGTAGAATACGTTTCATAGCAAAAGAGTATGTGTTGATTACAATGTCTTAGTTAAGGTATCGACTAATTATAGATTATCTTAACCAAGACATGCTTTTCTTTACGAATGGACACATGAGCGTCTGCGGCCAGCTAATATCTGCTTTCAACTTTATGCTGACCACATGCATTTAACCGTACGCCAGCATCTTGCTTTTAGTGGCTACTTTTTCGTGGGCACATGGCCGATTGGATATGGCGGGCGTGATCGGCTAGGTCAATACCTAAATCAGTTAGGTAACCACCGTCTGGCTGGGTGATTAGGCCTTTGGAGTATAGCCTGGATGCTGCGTTCACCATGCTTTGGCTGGCATCGTGATGAATTTTTAAACCTTGAAGTAGGCTGTCTGTTGGAAACTTCAGTAACAAATTTAATTCGTCTAACATGTCCTGATCGAATGAACTCATGTAACCACCTTAGGCAAAAGGGTTAGTAGGGATCTAGCACGCTGGCCACTGTAAAACACCTCAGCAAAGCACTATGGTAACAACCTATACCGAAGCGCACACACCAAAGCACTATTAGCCCTAGATTTGTTAATATTTTTAACGCTTTCTTATATCACACCCAAATGGCACCTCTGTAAAGCGTAATTTATCTGTAAAACGTTTAATCGTGTAAACACAGCGCTTACTGATCGGACTTTGGCGCTAAATAGTATATTCTTGCCATAAATTGAGTTTGTGGATGCACCTGCACTGATGAAGTACAAAGATTTACGCGACTTTATTCGCCAGCTAGAAGCTAAAGGTGAATTGGTACGCATTACCCAGCCCATTGATACCGACCTTGAAATGACAGAAATTGCCGACAGGACGTTGCGTGCTGGCGGCCCTGCACTGCTATTTGAAAACCCTAAAAATCACGACATGCCCGTATTGGCAAATTTGTTTGGTACACCAGAGCGCGTAGCTATGGGCATGGGTCAAGAGTCTGTTGAAGCACTGCGTGAAGTAGGCAAGCTACTGGCTTATTTGAAAGAGCCAGAGCCCCCAAAAGGGCTAAAAGATCTTTGGGAGAAGTTGCCAGTATTTAAGCAGGTGCTTAATATGCCAGCCAAAGTCCTTAAAAAAGCCCCTTGTCAGGAAGTGGTGCTCACCGGTGACGACGTAGACTTATCAAAAATTCCGGTACAGCGCTGCTGGCCGGGTGACGCTGCGCCTTTGGTAACATGGGGTTTGAGTGTTACTAAAGGGCCGCATAAGAAGCGTCAGAATCTGGGCATTTACCGTCAGCAGGTTATCGGCAAAAACAAACTTATTATGCGCTGGTTGTCACACCGTGGTGGCGCCCTTGATTTTCGCGAGTGGTGTCAAACCCATCCTGGCGAACCCTACCCGGTATCTGTCGCGCTTGGTGCAGATCCAGCCACTATTTTAGGCGCGGTTACTCCTGTACCAGACACTCTTTCTGAATATGCTTTTGCGGGCTTACTTCGCGGCGATAAAACCGAAGTGGTTAAGTCTATTAGTAACGACTTACAAGTACCTGCCAGTGCTGAGATTGTACTTGAGGGCTATATTGCTCAAGATGAAACAGCACCTGAAGGCCCTTATGGCGATCACACCGGTTACTACAATGAAGTTGATGACTTCCCTGTGTTTACGGTAACGCATATTACCCATCGTAAAGATCCTATCTATCATTCAACCTATACTGGCCGTCCACCAGATGAGCCAGCTATTTTAGGTGTTGCGCTAAACGAAGTGTTTGTGCCAATTTTACAAAAGCAATTCCCAGAAATTGTCGACTTCTACTTACCGCCTGAAGGATGCTCTTATCGTATGGCAGTGGTGACGATGAAGAAACAGTATCCTGGGCATGCGAAACGGGTGATGATGGGTGTGTGGTCGTTCTTGCGCCAGTTCATGTACACCAAATTTGTGATAGTGTGCGATGACGACGTCAACGCGCGTGACTGGAACGATGTTATTTGGGCCATCACTACCCGTATGGACCCAGCCCGCGACACGGTAATGATAGAAAATACGCCTATCGACTACTTGGATTTTGCGTCCCCCGTTTCAGGGCTAGGTTCTAAAATGGGAATGGACGCCACCAATAAAATGCCGGGTGAGACCGACCGAGAATGGGGCGTACCTATTGTGATGGACGAAGACGTTAAAAAACGCATTGATGATATTTGGGACAGTCTTGGTATTATGTAGCGACTCGATGTAGCGCTAACAACGATTATTAAAGCATGCGCTTGTCTTAAAGCGCATAAAAAGGCGACACGCTAAGCAAGAAGGTTTAAAGAAAATACATGTCAGAGATTAAGTGTAAGGTTGCAAGCATCACGCCTTTAACCGAAGTGGTACAAAAAGTTGAATTAACGCCAGCAAGCCCTGTTGAGTTTAAAGCGGGTCAGTACGCCATGGTGGTAATGGGCGAAAAAGATATGCGTCCATTTTCTATTGCCAATGCCGCCTTTGATAATGGCCGCATTGAATTACACATTGGCGCAGAGCCTGGCAACAGTTACGCAGGAGAAGTGCTAGAGCGCATGCGTGCAGACGGCGAAATTACCGTAAACGTAGGTAATGGCAATGCCTTTTTGCAAAGTAATGGCCTGCCTATGGTGCTTATTGCTGGTGGTACTGGCTTCTCATATACCTACTCTATTCTGCAAGAGCATCTTAACAGCGGCGACAAGACACCACTTACCCTTTATTGGGGTGGAAAACACGCGGCTGATTTGTATTTAGCTGACAAGCTAACTGAGCTCGCTGAAGCTAACGATCACTTCACTTTTGTGCCGGTTGTCGAGTTTGCATGCGACGAATGGAAAGGCAGAACGGGCTGGGTACACCATGCGGTAATGGCAGACCACGCTGACTTTGCCAATATTCAGGTTTACGTTGCAGGTCGTTTTGAAATGGCCAAAGTTGTACGCGATGATTTTACACAACGCGGCTTAAAAGTTGAGAACCTGTTTGGCGACGCGTTTGCGTTTATTTAAGCGCTAGCGTAAACCCATATTCTGAAAGCCGGCGAATGCCGGCTTTTTTGCTTTTTTAAAGTCATTTTTCATTCCCAGCGTCTTACTCCGTTTTTCAATCGCGATGCCTTGCGATGACCAACCATTAAACACGTTTACTCTAATTGTAGCTTTGCCACGTATTCGTTATGGTGAAATAAAAACAGGAGATAACAATGATAAAAAACCGACCCGCACTAGCTAGTATAAGTGCAAAAATAAGAACTGAATTAACGAAAGTACTGGCATCAGCTGTATTGGTAAGTAGCACAGTGTCATTCGCCGCTCACGCACAAAGCGAGCAGCAGCAAACACTTTACGATATTGCCAAAAATATCTCCGCTGAAAACATTGAAAAAGACATTACTACGCTGGTGAACTTTGGTACACGCCATACCCTTTCTGAAACCGAGTCTGATACTCGTGGTATTGGTGCTGCGCGACGTTGGATTAAATCTGAATTTGATAAAATTTCAGCCGAGTGTGGTGGCTGCTTAGAAGTGTACTACCAGTCGGAAGTCATCAGCGGAGAAAAACGTATTCCCGACCCAGTAGAAGTGGTTAGCGTTATCGCGATACAACGCGGTACCACCGATCCAGACCGTTACGTCATCATGTCAGGCGACATCGATTCACGGGTGTCTGATGTAATGGACTTCACCTCTGACTCACCAGGGGCAAACGACAACGCCTCTGGTATTGCCGGTACCCTTGAAGCTGCGCGAGTACTATCCAAATACAAGTTTAACGGCAGTATCGTGTATGCTGCTTTATCTGGTGAAGAGCAAGGGCTTTTCGGCGGGCGTATTATGGCAAACCAAGCCAAGGAAGACGGCTGGCGAATTAAAGCCGTGCTCAATAATGACATGATAGGCAATATCGAAGGGGTTAACGGTGTGATTAACAACACCACCGCTCGCTTGTTTGCTGAAGGTACACGCGTAACCGAAACGGATAAAGAAGCACGCATGCGACGTTTCACCGGGGGTGAAGTTGACTCACCAAGCCGTAACCTTGCCCGTTACATCGATAAAATTGCCGATCAGTATATTGAGAACCTAGACACGATGGTGATTTATCGTTTGGACCGTTTTGGTCGCGGCGGCCATCACCGCCCGTTCAACGACTTGGGCTACCCGGGTATCCGTATTATGGAAACTAACGAAAACTACACCCGCCAGCATCAAGATCTTCGCGTAGAAGACGGTATTGCCTATGGCGACACCTTGGATGGCGTCGACTTTGATTACGCTGCCAAACTTACTGGCCTTAATGCTGTTTCACTTGCTGCAATGGCGTGGGCACCGAATCCACCTGCAAATGTAGAAATTGCCGGTGCAGTTCAACCTTCAACATTTTTAAAGTGGGATGCACTAGACGCTGAAGAGAACCCTCAACTTAAAGGGTACAAAGTATACTGGCGTCATACTGATGCTCCGCAATGGGAATACAGTAAATATGTGGGTAACGTCACCGAGGCCATGCTTGAGAACGTTGTTATCGACAACTACTTCTTTGGCGTAGCCAGCGTGAACAAGGACGGTGTTGAAAGCGTTGTCGTTTATCCAGGTCCTGCGGGAAGCTTTGGAGAATAAGCGTTTATGTTGAGCGCCTATATTGAGCGCTTATACGCATCCAATTGCGCCCCCCCAATTACGCATGCAATCAAGTTCGTGACGTTAAGCTGGTAGTGAAACCGGCTTATCGTCACGAATGACTTTACTCAATAAAAGCTAGTATAAACGTGGACACTACACTCAATATATTGATGTCGCTTACATTTTGTTAATTTAAGCCAGTATGTGTTTATTGGAATTAAGCGACTAACTGCATTACAGTGTAGTAAATGTATGACGGCAGTTCGGAGTTCACCTTTGGTAAGATTCAGCGCGTTCTCGCTCTCTATTTTCACTCAACGTCTTTCTTTATTAGGCATAAGCCTAGCCCTTTGTTGTTTTAATGTTTCGCAATTACATGCCGCCCCTACCAAATTAGGTGCAGCTTCCTTCGAGACCTACATAAGCGACGATGGGGAGCCTGCTCGGATTAACGCATTACTTGAAAAGGTGTTTCAGAAGGCGGAGTTGGATATCCAACTTCAGGTTATGCGACAAGCTTTTTTGGGCAGTTCTGTTCTCACAGGTAGGCTAGACGGTGAATTTGCCTACGTTAATTTGGGCGAGGACAGCAGCAACTATGTACTATCCGATATCTACTTACCCATTTACCTTTACGCGGTAAGTAAAGAGGCGGACGTTGAGGCAATAAAGCTTTTTCCTCATTTAAAAGACAACCGGGTCGCTATTGAAAATCGCTTTGCGAATACGCCATCATTCAGACTGCTGAAAGATATAAAGTGGTCACGCAACCCCACTACGTTTGATGCATTTCGCCAACTTGCCGACGATAGAGCGCCTTACTTAATTACCACCCAGCTGCTTGCGCGGGAGCTAAACATACTGCTGGCTAACGATAATGAAGAAACCCTGCACTTTTCAGCAAAACCTCTAGCAAAAACAGGATTTCAAATAGCTATCAGCAAAAATGTTGCTAACGCTGAAAGGATTGTTGCGCAATTCAATCAAGCTGTGTCGACAATGCAGAATTCGGGGGAATTGAATCAGCCACTTGAGTTAGCTTGGCTCACCAAAGATGTGAATGGCGATGGCGTTGCCGACTTTATCGGGCACAGCAACATAACTACCACGTCAGACTTGTTAAACACCGCCTATTCCCTTGACGGTAAACCTACATCTGAAGCCAGCGCGTTTTATATTGACGGGGATAGATACGCATCGCTTGAGGAAGCGCGTGCTGCCCTTCCCGATAAAGAAAGTTCGTCGCCCCGCGAGTCGCTGTTAGATAAAACCACCTACCAGCTATTACTCCGCCGCTGGTAGATGAATTTTGACTTCGGTGAACTTTGAAAGCAATGAGCGTTGAAAGGCATTAAATTAGGTAGAGAAGCACGAAGTCGACTACGCGACTCCTACACTAAAAAGCATACCTGTCGTTGCTTAAACTAAACGACCTATTCAAAGATATGCGTCAGCTTTGTTAACGCTCTATCTTCGCGCTCTATCTTCGCGCTCTATCTTCGCAATTCTGCTGATCAAAGGTTGCAAAAAAGACGGGGAGTCGGCAGCGTTAGTGTGACGTTTCTGGTAAGTACATTTCCAGAATTGTCAGCAATTCTTCGCCATCGACTGGCTTTGACACATAGTTGTTAAAGCCAGCTTTAAGTGCTTTAACGCGATCAGATGTATAGGCATAAGCGGTCAGTGCTACGGCATTAAGCTTTGCAATTTCTGGTATTTCACTGGCTCTTATTTTTAAAACTAAACCCAGCCCGTCCATTTCCGGCATACCAATATCCGATAGCAGAAGATCGAAGGCTTCTGGCATATCGTTAATTTCTTTCCATGCTAACAGGCCGTTCTTCACAACATTAACTCGCGCGCCGTTAGATTCTAGAAATAGCTTTATAAAATCACGGGCGTCTTGCTCATCTTCTGCGACTAAAATCCGTAAGCCGTTCAAACGCAAAGACTCAGTCAGGTCGCTAATTTCAGAGTTCTTAGTTTCAATAATGTCGTCGTGCAAATTAAGCGGCGCAATAGGCAGCGTTACGTAAAACGTTGTTCCTGTATTAGGTCCGTCGCTTTCAGCATAAATTTCACCACCGTGCATCTCTACTAAACTTTTCACAATAGACAGGCCTAAGCCCAACCCATGTTTGTTGTGCTCGTTTTTGCCTTGATAAAAACGTTCGAAAACATGAGACAGCTGTTCGCGCGTCATACCTTTGCCATTGTCTTTAACGCGGAAAAGGTAGTTCGAATGCTCTCTTCGCCCCCTTACATGCACAGTACCGCCTTTCGAGGTGAACTTAAGCGCATTGCTCAACAGGTTATTGATAACCTGTTTTATACGGAGATTGTCACCCAGAATTTGCGTGTGATCGTCTTCGCAATTTATCGATAGCTGAATATTCTTGCTCGCAAATCCAGCCTCGAAAGATTTGGCAACTTCAGATATAGAACCAGCGATATTAAGCGAATGGGTACTGAGCTTCATCGTACCTGAAATAATACGGGATAAATCGAGAATATCGTTGATCAGTGCTGCCTGAGTTGATGCCGCGCGCTTTATCACCCCAAGGGCATCAGTCATTCTGTCCACATTGCCGACATCCATAAGCGCTAAATCGGTCCACCCCACAATGGAGTTAAGTGGTGAACGTAGCTCGTGAGAAATGCTGGCAAGAAACTGATCTTTCGCTTTATCCAGCTCTTCTAATTTACTAATTTGCTTATCAAGCGACGCTTTTAAGCTTAGCGCGTAAGGTATAAACAGATGGTCAAAACCTTCAATGATTAGTTGATCATCTTCGGTCCACTCTACCGACTCATCAGCGACACTTTGCAAATACATATCAAACGAATTACGAGGAGTAAGAGACTTTCCAATATCTTTCCTGGCTGCATCGCGACCCGCCCAACGAATGGTCTTGTCTTTCTGCTCTCTAAACCAAACCGTGTAGTAGCCCAGTTTTGAAGACACGCAGGAAATATACATGCCTCGAATGCCGTTTAGGTCGCCGCTATCTAAAACTTCGTTTGTTAACCGGTTTATGGCAATGGACTGCTCAGAGCCGCTAATGGCAAATTTTTCGAGTAATTTTGCCAAGGTTTTCTCTGTGGGAGTCTTACCAACCAGATAGTTGCCCGTAGGGGTAACCACCGCCATACCGCACGAATCAGCAACATCCAGTAAGTCTCCTTCTTTCTGCGTGATGGCCTCAAGCGGGTTCGTGTATGAAGTAAGCTGGTGAACAATATAGTTCAGCTTGCGTTGGCGAATTTGAAATTGCTCTTTCTTTTTATGCAGTGCTTTCGTGTGAAGCTGCCAGGCATAAAGGTGGCCTAATGATTCGCAAACTAAACGTTTCTTCTGGTCAATGTAAGCCGGTTTACTGTTGTGGCATGCTAACAATCCCCACAGCTTACCCTCAAAAACAAGTGAAACTGAAAATGAAGAGCGGATCCCCATGTTTTTAAGGTAGGCAATGTGCATAGGCGAAACAGAGCGAACCATCGACATTGATAAATCCAATGGCGGACGTTCTGCCTCTTTAACCGAAGGCTTAAGGTCTATAACTTGCTCTTCTACATCGTAGACACAGCGCACTCGATTTTTTAGATACAGTTCACGGGCCTGACTAGGGATATCCGAAGCGGGAAACTTCAACCCTTTGAATGAGCGAGAATCTGCACTTGCGGCTTCACCAATCACTTCACCACAGTAGGTTTTGTCAAACTGATAAACCATGACCGAGTCGAAACCTATGTATTGCTTAAATACCTGAGCGATAGCATCGGCAACATCCCCTATGGAGTCGCGGTCATCGACATTGGGTAACAATGCGCGAATATCTACATCCATTGGCACCCATTGCTGCGCCGCCTCAAAGCTTAGTTGAGGGGTTGGCTCAAGCTCTATAACCAACAGGCCATTAGAATCGAAGGCAACACCACTGCCCTCTTTCTCCCAATCTTTGAGATGGAGCGCATTTTCAGCAAACTTCCACTGGTAGGCGTGGCGTACATTTCCGCCTTTTACAGCATCGTGAATAGTCTGGAATGTGCGCGCTTCAGGAGAGGGAATGTCAATCAGTTCAGTGATAAGTGTTTCACCGGGAACGACGTCTACGTTGAACATGTCATTAATGTTCTCGCTCACCACCTGAATTTTTTTGGTACTAGGGTTAATGGCTATGACATACCCAAAACTTTGTACGCTTTCAATCAAGTGGATAGCTTCATCTTCACAGTTTTGAAGCGTTGTAGGGGTATTGTCAATTGTTTGCATTACTTTGCGCCAAGTATCAAGAAAGCGAGCTTTCGTCGTGTGTTCCGTAGAGTAACCCACACGATAACAACTTATGGCTGAGAAAGCATGTTATATCGACGTCTAGATCATTAGCTGAGAACATTAAATTTTCAAAAATTCGTACGTTATATCACGAATAAAACTTGTGTTTCTTGATCCTACGCAATAAACTTTCAGTAACTTCTGAAACTTCTGGAAGGTAAAAATGAAAATGACGCCTTTAATTACATCTGCGGTTATGCACTTTGGCGAAATGGGAAGTCGTTGGGGTTTCAACAGAACAGTTGGGCAAATTCTTGCGCTTATTGTTTTGAACGAAGAGCCCATTTCGGCGCAGGAAATTGCGAATGCGCTCAACATATCCAGAGGCAATACCAGCATGGGTTTAAAAGAGCTTCAGTCATGGCGCTTAGTTAAACAGCATCTTGTTCCTGGTGAGAGAAAAGAGTTCTTTATTCCGGCTGGCGATATTTGGACACTGGCCAATAGAGTATTTGAAGAACGAAGAAAGCGCGAGATAGACCCTACCATGAGTCTACTGCGTGATTTGTTGCTTGACGCACCTGCCAATGAAAAAGAGGCAAATGCACAACATAAACTGAACGAAATTCACGATTTACTCGAATCAATTACGGCATGGTCTGAAGAGCTTCAAAATCTTGGGCCTGAAAAGTTAAACACGTTGATGAAGTTAGGTTCTGGCGTGGGCCGTATGCTTGAGCTTAAGGACAAGCTACTTCCGGGGAAAAACAGCGTTAACTAAGGGGGCTTTCTGTGGATGCATTCTTGCTGTCTCGTTTACAATTTGCGTTAAATATTAGTTTTCATATTTTGTTTCCAACCATCACCATGGCGATGGGCTGGTTTCTATTTTACTTTAAGCTGCGCTCTAATATTTCAGGTCACCCTGTGTGGATGCGTATGTATCGCTTTTGGGTACGTGTCTTTGCCCTAAGCTTCGCCTTAGGTGTAGTAAGCGGCGTCACCATGTCATTTCAGTTTGGTACTAACTGGCCTGGATTTATGGAGAAAGTAGGTAATGTGGCGGGGCCACTACTCGGTTATGAGGTACTTACCGCCTTTTTCTTAGAAGCCACGTTTTTAGGCATCATGCTGTTTGGCATACGCCGTGTTCCGAACTGGCTGCATACGGCTTCAACCCTTATTGTTGCACTTGGCACCACTACTTCTGCATTCTGGATACTAGCTTTAAATAGCTGGATGCAAACCCCACAGGGTTTTGAAGTGGTCGACGGCGTTGTGTATGCCACAAACTGGAAAGAAATTATCTTTAACCCGTCTTTCCCTTACCGCTTTGTACATATGATGTTAGCGTCTGGACTGACGGCCAGCTTCCTGATAGCTGGGCTTTCGGCCTACCGCATGCTTAAAGGCGACGACAAGCTTGCGCCTAAGCTCGCGCTTAAAACCGCCACCTATACGGCGGCAGTGTTAATCCCGCTACAAATTTTTGCTGGCGACATGCATGGTTTAAATACGCTTGAACATCAGCCTCAGAAAGTAGCGGCGATGGAAGGACTTTGGGAAACCACTGAAGGTGCACCTTTGTTACTTTTTGCAATTCCTGACGAAGAAAGCAAAGAGAATCATTTTGAAATTCCCATTCCCTATGGCGCAAGTTTAATTCTTACTCACGAACTTAAGGGCGAGATTAAAGGGTTAAATGAGTTTGAAGGAGAGCATCCGCCCGTTGCTCCTGTTTTCTTCGGTTTTAGGGTTATGGTGGGTATGGGCATGTTGATGCTCGCTGTGTCATGGCTTGGCAGTCTTTATCTTATGCGTAACAAAGACTTCCCAATTTGGCTTAAACGCACGTTTGCAGGCATGGCGTTTAGCGGCTGGATTGCTACCTTAGCAGGCTGGTACGTAACGGAAATAGGCCGTCAGCCCTATTTGGTAAGCGGTGTATTAAGAACCGCTGATGCCGTTACCCAGTTACCACCGGCGAATATTGCTCTGTCGTTCACGCTCTACCTTGTTATCTATACGGTACTTCTAATTGCATACATGGGAACACTTATGTTGATGTGCAGAAGAGCCGTTGAAATTGAAGAGATAACGACGGAAGAGCGCGAAGTTGCCAAGGCAAAAATGCAACCTACTGACCCAGACCCAAGCACGGTTTAAGGAGAGCAAACATGTTTGAAAATGTATCAGCAGAAATGCTCGGAAATATTTATGTGGGTTTACTTGGTCTATCTGTATTGCTGTACGCCATTTTAGATGGCTACGACTTGGGTGTGGGTGTACTTATTCCGCCAAGAACAGAAGCGTTTCGCGATGACATGATAGCCTCCATAGGCCCTTACTGGGATGCTAATGAAACGTGGCTTGTGCTCGCCATAGGTCTACTGCTTATTGCTTTCCCTGAAGCCCATAGTGAGTTTTTACAAACCTTGTACTTGCCTGCAACCTTCATGTTATTAGGGCTTATTTTGCGCGGCGTAGCGTTCGATTTTCGCGCCAAGGTTGTGCAGGTGAAAAAGCGTAAGTGGGACATGGTATTCAAATACGGTTCGCTTTTAACCACATTAGCTCAAGGGTATATGTTAGGTATATACGTGACGGGTCTTCGCACAGATATTTGGGCGCAAGGCTTTGCACTTCTCGCTGCATTTGGTGTTACGGCTGCCTATGCGTTTATTGGCTCGTGCTGGTTAATACTTAAAGGCGAAGGTGAGCTTCAACAAAAAGCGTATTACTGGGCCAGAAGAGGTTTAGGGGTACTGGCAGTAGGGATTGTCGCGGTAAGTATCGCGAATCTAACCTTACACGATGACGTGCGAGATTTATGGTTGTCTGCTCCTTGGGGCTATGTGCTTTTCGCTATTCCAGTAGCGTGTTTTGCGCTCTTAGCACTATGTGGTGTGTTGCTTAAAAAACTGCCTGATGCACAAGGGAAAGGCGAATGGCTTCCGTTCTTTATTGCCCTTCTAGTATTTTTACTTTGTTTCACCGCATTTGGCATAAGCTACTATCCGTTTATCATCCCTGGACAGATGACGGTGATGGATGCGCTTAGTGACGCAAGCTCTCTGCGCTTCTTGCTTGTTGGCGTAGTTATTGTTGTGCCTATTATTTTGGCTTATACGGCCATGGTATATAAAATATTCTCCGGTAAATCAGAGAAGCTTTCTTACTACTAGCCTTCGTCGATGGGATCGCAGCAGATCCCAATTACTTGAAACAATAGTGAACATCATTGAAATTCAATGGTGTTCACTTTCTATTCAGCGCTATACTAAACGCTATACATTGCGAGTTTCTTGCGGTTCCCGACGCCTTTCCTGTGCTTGGGGCATTTGCGGCGACCAGTATCCCCAATCCACGAACTCGATCTGAAAACCTGCGATCAAAATATGATCCTTTCCCTCGAACAATGTATACCAATGACTAGAGGATGTTTAGCTTTAGCTAGTCTACCCTTAAGGTGTGATCAAAATTTAAACGTTACTTACCGTTAAATATTTTGTTGACATCAAACTGTAATATTACTATATTTTATTTGGGGCAATTTTTAATAGAAGGAGCCAATACCATGGAAAATGTATTCCATTCGTTCTCACGGTTCTTCAAGCGCGCGCACCCCTACACAGTCGCTCACTATATCGGCCGTAAAAATGCGCAGCGTATCTTAGGATGTAAAATCAAAAAGAAATCCAAGATATTTGCCGACCAGCACGTTGAAGACCAAAATCATTAATTTATATGGGGCCCGTCAAACCGGCCCCTTTTTTTTGGATTTTAAATGTGGTTTAACGGTACCGAGGTTGTGTACTTAATCTGCTCCATTGCAAAGCTTGAAGTGACGTCGGAAAACTCTATACCGTTAACCAATCGCTTATAAAAATGATCAAAGCAATCCATATCGGTAACGAGGACTTTTAGCAGGTAATCGTATTCGCCAGACATACGATAGCATTCAACAACTTCATCAAACGACGCGGCGTGCTTGGCGAAACTTGCCAGCCACTTTCCATCATGTCTGCCCGCTTTTACTTGCACGAAAACGGTCATGGCCAGCCCCAGGTGTTTTGCTTGCAACAGCGCTACTCGCCTAGAGATTATGCCCTTCTCTTCTAGCTTTTGAATACGCCGCCAGCAGGGCGTTACCGTAAGC
The DNA here is from genome assembly GCF_022348265.1 of Alteromonas sp. Cnat3-28. Classification (NCBI taxonomy): domain Bacteria; kingdom Pseudomonadati; phylum Pseudomonadota; class Gammaproteobacteria; order Alteromonadales; family Alteromonadaceae; genus Alteromonas; species Alteromonas sp. Cnat3-28. The sequence continues at coordinate 178,337 of NZ_JAKREY010000007.1, read as the reverse complement.
CCAACTTGCTCAGCGATTTCTGCGACAGGCGTGTCAGCGTTATTCTGTAGCATGGCCAAAATGGCTTTATCTATTGTGTCTATACCGCTTATTTTTTCACTACGCATAGTGAGATGTTGCCCTTTATTTCCGTGTTCTCAGTTTTTCAGCGAATTACGTCAGGCGCTTTACTTTTATGGAGGCTATTTAAAGCCACCAAGGCTGATTAAAGTCGACATTTTCTGGTGCAATTTCGTACTGAAAGGGAGGCGTGAATACATCCCAAAATGCATCCCGCAAGTCCTCGTCTATTATGCTAAGTTTACCTGCATCGCGATAGCGAGATAGCAGTGTGTTGTAAGCGTCAATCGGCATTTGCGGGTTAGACTGGCGAAAGATAACACGCCCTCCAAACTCTTCATACATCGCTTTTTCTGTTTGAAACTGTATAACCTGCTTGGCCGCTATCTCTTTAATGGGTTTCGTTGCCGTTTCACTTGAAACCTGACCTTCAAACTTCTCGATAAACTTGCTTACCAGTGTTTGATTAACAGTTATGCCTTTTTGTTTTGCATAGTCCTCTAAAACAAGCTCATAAATTCTGTTAGACGCATTTACACGGACCACATAATCAAGCATACCTGCGTAATTGTCTTTCGCTTGCTGCTTCAAGTTTTTACGTTCTTCTTCACTAGGCACGACGTCTGCCATACGGATTTCAGTATTAAGCACCATTGCTAAAACACCCTGCTCATCGACTTGTCCATTTGCCTGAGCAGCATAAGCAAGGTTTGAACTTAGAATAAGTAGCGCGGTGGCCAATGAAGATCGAATAGTTGATGTCATGCGCATTTAGCACTCCCTGTAGACGTATTATCGCCGCGATTACGAACACTTTGAGTCTCGCTGAGTGGGTAATTAACTGTGCGGACTAGTATTACCCAAATGGGCGTTGTAATGAGTAAAGCATTAAACGCTATGACTACGCAATACCGTGGCGTACTGATATTAGGAATATGCTGCGAGCTTCAAATTTATTGGGGTGAACGAGTGCTTATGTGGTGTAGCCGAGAGAGGATGGCGATAGCGACGCAGTAGACTAGCTATTGATGAAAAACGTTATTCGTTAGAAATGATATATACCAAAAGCGGTATGGACTAAAAGCTTTGTCGCGCGTTTAGCGTGAGTGTGGAAATGCAGACAATAGAAAGAAAAACGGCGGTCAAATGACCGCCGTTTTTGAATTCTTAGATAGCTTGCACGTTAGCAGCTTGAAGACCTTTTTGACCTTCTTCAACTTCAAATTCTACTCGCTGACCTTCTGGAAGCGTTTTGTAACCGTCAGAGATGATCGCACGGAAATGAACGAATACGTCCTTACCGCCGTTATCTTGAGTTAGAAAACCGTAACCTTTATCAGCGTTGAACCACTTAACTGTGCCTGTAACTTTAGACATGTCGTATAGACCTCAAATATCGTATTAAATTGCGCATAAGCGCGTGTAACTAAGTTCTTTAGAGTCTTTAAATTGGCGGAGTATTGGGTCTTACTTACGAATGGACAAACAACTTACAACAAATTACCGGGTAACTCGAGTGGTTTAACATATAGCAAATAATACAAAATCGCGTCTCTTTAAAGACTTTGGCTAAAAGCCAAAGCCACTATAACACTCTTCGGGACGATTAATATACAAATTAATTGATAAACTACGGATTTCATAAATATTTCACCGCAGCGTAACAAAAATTAATGCCCTTTCCGCCAGGCTAAATACCAGCAAATTGCGCCAATTACGCCTGTACTTGCAGGGAAATACCAAGATAAATCGTACATTGGCAGTATTGCTGTCATTAACACAAAGGTGGCGCCCACTACGCTTAAATGAGTGGTCTGAGTTGTTTTCTTTTGCTCTTGAAGCAGTGCCAAATGGGCCCTTTGTTGTTGCAATGGCAAGCGCTTCATTTGCTGTAAACTGTCGTACAGCAGGTCTGGCATTTCAGGTAGTTTTTCAGACCAGAAAGGTAAGTTGTCTTTCACCTTCCCCATCATGGCGGTAAAGCCAATCTGCTCTTTCATCCAGTTTTCAAGAAACGGCTTAGCGGTTTTCCAAAGGTCGAGCTGAGGATACAACTGACGGCCTAAGCCTTCGATATACAGCAATGTTTTTTGCAGTAGCACAAGCTGTGGCTGCACAACCATATTGAAACGTCGTGCCGTATTAAATAGCTGCAGCAGCACGTTACCAAAGGATATTTCAGCTAGTGGCTTTTGGAATATAGGTTCACATACCGTGCGGATGGCCATCTCGAACTCATCGATATTGGTATCCTGCGGTACCCAGCCTGAGTCGGCGTGAAGCTGCGCGACTTTGCGATAGTCGCGGTTGAAGAAGGCAATAAAGTTCTCAGCCAAATAGCGCTTGTCTTCACGGTTGAGCGTACCCACAATGCCAAAATCGATGGCGATATATTTGGGGTTGTCAGGGTGTTCGGTAGATACAAAGATATTGCCCGGGTGCATGTCTGCATGGAAAAAACTGTCGCGAAATACCTGAGTGAAGAATACTTCCACACCGCGCTCGGCCAATTTTTTCATATTGGTATTTTGGGTAAGTAATGCGTCTATATTTGAGATTGGCAGACCGTAAATACGCTCCATAACCAACACATTACTGCGGCAATAGTCACTGTAAATTTTAGGTACATAAAGCGCGTCTGAACCTTCAAAATTACGCCCTAACTGAATACCGTTTGCAGATTCACGCAGTAAATCCAGCTCATCAACAATGGTCTTGCGGTATTCTACAACCACTTCTACAGGACGCAGCCGTTTGCCATCAGGAAGCCAGCGTTGAAGCACGTTAGCCAAGCTAAACAATAGCTCCATGTCCGCCACGATGGTATCGCGAATGTCTGGGCGCAACACCTTTACCACAACGTCTTCATTGTTATGTTTTAACTTTGCCGCATGAACTTGGGCGATAGAGGCAGACGCCAGTGGCGCCTTTTCAAATTCACTGAATAATTCGCTTAAGTCAGAAAGTCCCAACGCTTGCTTGATAATGTCTTGTGCAGCGTCAGATGAAAACGGCGGAACTTTGTCTTGTAAACGGGCAAGTTCGTTAGCGATGGCTGGGGGAAGCAAGTCTCGGCGGGTAGAGAGCATCTGGCCGAATTTAATAAAAACAGGCCCAAGGTTTTGTAGTGCAAGGGTAATACGCTCGCCGGCTGACTTGCCCTTGTGCTTGTTTCGCACCCAAAAAATGGTATGACGCATAGCCCGCGCGTACCAGGGTAACCACTTTGCTGGAATAAGTTCGTCTAAGCCGTGTTCCAACAATACCTTGTTAATTCGGTATAACCTAACAATACGCATTTATGAGCCTGTTTCTCTCAATCTTACTTAAATTTTTCTTCTAGGCGGCGCAGTCTCGCATCGGCACTTTCTGCTCGATCGCGAAGCGCATTAACTTCGTCACTAAAGTGCATAACCGCCAGCTTGTGTGCAGCAAGCTGCTTTTCTTCTACTACGGCGTTGCCGAATACCTTCGCCATGGAAGCTAGCGCTGACATCGACTTCTCATGCACGGTTTTCACCGTTTTCACGGTCTGATGGGCAATAACATCGTTGGTCTTTTGTGCCAGCAACTCTTCAATGTCGATATCGAGCTGCTGAAACAAGGCACTGACCTGCTGAGCAACATTGAGCTCTCCTTCCAAAAAGAGGGCCTTTTGCTGAATAAGACGAGTCAACTGGCTGGTTTCTTTTAACTCTGGCAAGGTTTGTAGCGACGTTTTAATACAACAGTCTTTCGGCCCAAGGGACGCGACGGCGTCTTCAAACGAGCCTTGTTCGCTGAGTACGTCAATACGGTCAGAAAACGACAGCGTAATACCATAAGGAAGCGGCGAAATGAACGCGGTAAGCCTGGCGCCAGCAAGCGCTTTTAGCCTTACTTCGCTGTCTTCGTCTAAAGACAGCAACTTGTTTAAAACCGATTCAGCCGTTGCGGTAACCAGCGCAGAAGTAGGCATTAAAACTTATAACCTCTATGTAGCGCTACAATACCGCCAGTCAGGTTTTGGTAATCACATTGCTCAAAGCCAGCCTGCTCGAACATCCCCTTCAAGGTTTCTTGATCTGGGTGCATACGTATGCTTTCCGCAAGGTATTGGTAGCTTTCTGCATCGTTCGCCACTAGCTGACCCATTTTTGGCAAAATGTGAAACGAGTACATATCGTAAAGTTTGCTGAGCTGCTCTGACGTAGGCTTAGAAAACTCTAATACCAGTAAACGGCCGCCTGGTTTTAACACGCGAAAAATAGAATTAAGCGCGTTTTGCTTTTCCGTTACGTTTCTAAGGCCAAACGCCATGGTCACCACATCAAAATGGTTGTCGGGGAAAGGCAGTGCTTCCGCGTCAGCTTGCACATAGTCGATATTGCTTACCAAGCCGCGGTCGCGCAGCTTATCACGGCCTACTTTCAGCATAGACAAGTTGATATCTGCAAGGGTTACGCGCCCTGTAGGGCCTACCAAGCGAGAGAACTTAGCGGTTAGATCGCCAGTACCACCGGCAATATCCAATACTCTATTACCCGCGCGAACACCGCTGCAGTCTATTGTGAAACGCTTCCATAAACGATGCACTCCCATCGACATAAGGTCGTTCATTACGTCGTACTTTGCTGCAACAGAGTCAAAAACATTAGCAACTAAAGAGGCTTTTTGCCCTTTATCCACCTGTTTGAAACCAAAGTGCGTTGTATGCTCAGTAGCATTGTCGATTGCAGAGTCTGCTTGCGTAGCGGGAGTTTGATTGTCGCTCATGACAGTCCTGTAATTTGAATATTGTTATTAATGCCGAAGTGTATAGGATTGTGTGCTCAAGCAAAAGCTTTATGCCTGACTGTCTCCTGATGTAAATCAAGCCTTTGGCCTTTACAAAAGCGGAGCCTGCAAGGCACAAGCTCGCTTGTTTAGAAGACTAGAGCAGCTTGCTCTACGCTACCTGATTGTTTGTGCCCCAACTATAGGCAACAATGGCACTGATCTCTTGCAAAGAACGGCCGCTTTCCTCATGCCATTGCGCAAATGCCGCATTGGCCGCCGACAGCGACTTTTTCGAGGTTAAGCCACCGTCGATAATTTCATTCTTTCGCAAGTAATCTTCCACGTCACGAGAGAATAAAAACGTGTCTATGCCTAGTGCACGAAGCATGTAGGGGCCGGTGTTACCGCCTAATCGCGCACCGCGTTTTTTCAAAAACGCCCAAAGCTCAGTGATATTGTCTTTTTCAAAGCCTGCTACGAACTTACCAAAGCTACCGTGCTCCAGGGCTACGTCTTTGATCATCATGGCATTGTCACGCACTGTCATCACATTTTTATAGTTGCGAACAATGCGCTTATCTGACGCTTTTTGCTCTAGCATTTCATCAGGCATCAACAACACTTTATCAATATCGAACCCGAAAAATACGGTTTCAAAGTCGGGCCATTTTTGCTCGATAACTCGCCAAACGAAGCCCGACTGGAACACTTTTTTGGTCATCGCCGCTAAAAAGCGGTCGTCAGGAATTGCTTCAATTTGCGCTTTAGAAAGTGGTGCTTGGAGCATGGCTTCAAGAACCCTTTCACCGCCTTTGCGCTCACACGCTCGGCGGTAGATAGATTGAAAAGACTCTAATTTAGACTCTTTCATGTGTGCCTAGCCTTTAATACCGCTGTGACGAAGCAAAGCGTCAACTTGCGGCTCGCGCCCTCTAAAAGCAACAAACAAGTCCATAGGAGGCTTACTGCCGCCCATTTCTAAAATGTTTTCTAAGAACGCTTTGCCCGTATCGCGGTTAAAAATGCCATCCTCTTCAAACTTGCTGTACGCGTCGGCAGAAAGCACCTCGGCCCACTTATAGCTGTAATAGCCCGCTGCGTATCCACCAGCAAATATGTGACCAAAGCCGTTTTGGAAACGGTTAAACGATGGAGGAATGACCACGGCCACCTCTTCACGCACTTTATCCAATGTGCCCTGTACGTCTACCTCACTGCCCTTTTCGCTATGCAGTAAGAAGTCGAAAAGACTGAATTCAAGCTGGCGTACCATCTGCATCGCTGACTGGTAATCCCGTGCAGCAAGCATACGTTCTAATAAATCAGCAGGAAGCGGTTCGCCAGTTTCATAGTGACCAGAGATAAAGTTAAGCGCGTCTTCTTCCCAGCACCAGTTTTCTAAAAACTGACTTGGCAGTTCAACCGCATCCCATGGCACACCGTTAATACCGGACACACCGGCTACGCGCATTTTAGTAAGCATGTGATGGATCCCATGACCAAACTCATGGAACATGGTCACCACTTCATCGTGTGTGAATAGCGCTGGCTTATCCCCTACAGGTGCGTTGAAGTTACAGGTAAGGTACGCAACGGGTAGCTGCAATTCGCCATTCATTTTTTCACGACGTACGCGACATTCATCCATCCACGCGCCGCCACGCTTTTTAGCTCGTGCGTATAAGTCTAGGTAAAAGCTGCCGCGCATCACATCAGCATCGTCAGTAATGGTGAAGTAACGTACATCTTTGTGCCACGTATCAATGCCAGGCTGCTCAATAATTTTTAAGCCGTACAGGCGATGTACAACTTCGAATAAACCAGACAGCACTTTATCTTCAGGGAAATAAGGCCGAAGCATTTCATCAGAAATCGTGTACTTTTCCTGTTTCAGTTTCTCGCTGTAATACGGTAAATCCCATGCCGCTAGCTCGCTGACACCATGCTTGTCTTTCGCGTACGCTCGTACTTCTTCAAGCTCTTTCTCTGCCTGAGGCTTAGACTTAGCCGCCAAATCACGCAAGAAACCGATGACCTGATCGGTAGAATCCGCCATTTTAGTCGCTAGTGAACGCTCTGCATAACTTGAAAAACCTAACAATTCAGCCAGTTCAGTACGCAGCGTTAAGGTTTCTTTGATTATATCGGTGTTATCCCACTTACCCGCATTAGGGCCTTGATCAGACGCTTTTGTTGCATAGGCGCGATACATTTCTTCGCGAAGTTCGCGATTATCGGCGTAAAGCATGACTGGCAAATAAGACGGAATGTCTAACGTAAATAACCAGCCTTGTAAGTCTTTTTGGTGCGCAGCTTGCGCTGCTGCTTCAAGGGCTGACTCTGGCATACCGGCAAGTTCAGCTTCATCGGTAATGTGTTTAGTCCAGCCCATAGTGGCGTCCATCACATTATTGGAAAAGGTTGATGATAGCTCGCTAAGCTTTGCCTGAATCTCTGCAAAACGCTTCTTTTGCTCTGCGGGAAGCGCTACACCAGACAATGTGAAATCGCGAACGGCGTTTTCAATCACTTTCTGCTGCTCTTCGCTTAAGGTCGCAAATTCGTCAGACGCTTTGAGGGAAGCGTAGGCATTGTAAAGGCCTTCGTGCTGGCCTACCCAAGTTCCGTATTCAGATAATAATGGTAAACACGCATCGTGGGCTTCACGCAATTCATCGCTGCTCACCACGCTATTCATATGAGAAACGGGTGAAAATATTTTACTTAAACGATCATCGGCCTCTTCAAGGCGCAGCACTAAATTCTGGTAAGAGTAATCTTTCGACGCCACGACCTCATCTATTTCGCTTTTGCACGCCGCAATGGCTTTTTCAATTGCAGGCTTGATAGAGGCAGGTTCAATAGCAGAAAAAATTGGTAGACCATCTACCATTTCAATTGCAGGGGTTGTCATAATCTTTTTCACTCTTAACACTTTGATAGAATAATGATGGGGCTTCGCTGATTAAAAGCAAGCTATTGTTTTAGCCACTGTTGACCTATTTTGAACTTACTTGCCGTCAACGTGCATGGATCATGATTATTGCCTATATTTACGAATTCAATGAATGCCGCTGCACCGTTTTTCTTAATGCCCCTCATAAAAACTGAACAACACAGTCAGCTCCGCCAAGCGCTGTCACAAATGTCACATTTCATCCTTTTGTCTACTTTGTCCCTTCGCTGTTCAGCGTCTATAATTTCGATTAATAAATCTACAAGGCATAGATATGAAAACGTTGACCTCAGGCGAAATAGCCTCGTATTGCGATGTAAATCTGCGCACCGTAATTCGATGGATCGAAAGCGGCAAGCTGAAAGGCTTCAAACTTCCTGGGCGTGGAAACAACAGAGTATTAGTAGAAGATTTTGTCGCCTTTCTTGAACGACACGACATGCCAATTCCCGATTCATTGAAAGGCATTGCCACGCCCTCAATATTAATTGTTGACGATGAAATGCCAGTTGCCAAGTCTATTCAGCGCGTGGCCAGGCGGGCGGGTTATGAGTCGTATATCGCTACAGGCGGCTTCCAAGCGGGGATTATGCTGAGCCAATACGAGCCCAAAGTCATGACCCTCGATTTAAGTATGCCAGGCATGGACGGTTACAGCGTTATCGAATTCACGCGAGATCAGAGTAAATATAAAGATCTCAAAATTGTGGTCATATCGGCACTCGATGAAATTAGCCTGGAGCGCGCGCTTGAGATAGGGGCTGATGCCGCCTTACAAAAGCCGTTCTCAAATCATGACTTAACAATGGTCCTTGAGCAGTTTATGTCGATGTAAATCGATTTAAAGGGAGTGACATTATGGCTTGGTTATCGCGATTCGCTCTTTTAAGTTTGCTTGTAGGTGTTTGCGCATTACCGACAAATGCTAAACCCCTTACTTTTGCTGTTGTACCTCAACAGTCTGCCAAGAAAATGGCTGAAACATGGCAACCCTTAATCGACTATGTGAGCAATTACACCGGTTTTGAGATTGATTTTAAAACCGCAAAAGACATTCCTACTTTTGAGGCGAATCTCGCCGACGGCAAATATGATATTGCCTATATGAACCCCTACCACTTTGTGGTTTTTAATGAATCTGCAGACTACCGCGCGCTTGCGCGCCAGCGCGATAAAGAAATTCGCGGCTTACTTGTTGTACATAAAGACAGCCCCATACGCTCTCTTGATGACTTAAGCGGTACTGAAGTAGCCTTCCCAGCGCCTGCTGCGTTTGCTGCCACAATTATCACAAGCGCTCACTTACGGATGAAAAAAATTGCTTTTGTACCACGCTACGTCAATTCTCATGACTCTGTATACCTCGCAGTACAACGGGGATTTTTCAATGCTGGGGGTGGCATTGTCCGTACGCTCAACAGTTCACCTGATGACGTTAAACAAGAATTACGCATCCTATGGAAGAGCAAGGGTTATACGCCTCATGCTATCGCAACCCATCCAAATATGGCGCTCGCTGACAGACAAGCTATTCTTAATGCATTACTTGCTTTGTCGAATGACACAAGTAAGTCTTGGATTTTAAAAGGTATTGGGTTTAACGGCTTTATAGCGTCAAACGACAGTGATTGGGACGACGTGAGAGCATTGGGAATAGCATCGCTATCGAGGCCGCATTTATGAGTAGACTCGTATGAAACTGTCGTTGCGTATAAAAACAATAACAGGTATCGCATCAATAGCAGCGCTTTTGCTGCTAGTGCTCATTGTGACGGTGTTTCAGCTACTTAATGACCTTGTCGATAGTAACATAAAGAAGTCAGCCGACACCACGGTTGCCCTTTTTGTTTCGACGACAAAAAATGCCTTTTTAAGCTACGACCTTGCAGCTCTAGATGCCGACGTCTCAGAAATCCTTACCAACCCCAATATTGCTTACGTCAAAGTTAAAGACAAATTAGGCAGAGTTTTCGTAGAAAAGGGTAACACCAACGCACTAAACCGCCCTTTTACTGCCGACATAAGTGTTTCAGACGCTGATGATGGTATTTACGACACCCGAGCCCCCATCATGGTGAACAGGACTTTGTACGGCTATGTAGAGATTGGGCTTAACATTGCTTCAGTAACTGAATCAGTATCGAGGGTGAGAAACTGGACAGTTACACTGGCTTTTCTAGAATTTATTTTGGTCGGATTGTGCTCTTACTTACTTGGTTCTTACCTGATGTCACAACTTCATCAATTACACGAAGGCGCTAAACGTTTAGGTGATGCAGTAAAAAACAACAGCTATCAAGATGTTTTTGTTCCCGTGCGCGGCACTGATGAGTTAAGCGAACTGGCAGAGGCATTTAATCAACTGGTTGAGCGTTTAAAAGAAGAACATGCGCAGCTTCAATACGCGCAAGATGAGCTTAAAGAGCTTAACACGCTACTTGAAGAAAAGGTTCAGGATAGAACCGCATTGCTGCATCAGAAAAACTATCAACTCCAAGAGGCCAATAAAGATCTAAAAGAGACCCAAGTACAACTACTTCAAGCTGAGAAAATGGCGTCAGTTGGCCAGCTAGCAGCGGGGGTCGCCCATGAAATTAACAATCCTGTGGGTTTTGTCAGCAGCAACATATCCACCTTAAGCGAGTACGTTGCTACCTACCAAATGATATTCTCACAAATTAACGCGGTACTTAATGAGCAAGACGAGAGTAAGCGTGCTTCTGCCTTGGCAGAACTAGAAAAAATGTTAGCTAATCAGAATATGGCGTTTATCAATGAAGATATCACCGACCTTCTCAGCGATTCGAGAGACGGTTTAAGTCGGGTTGCTGAAATTGTAAAAGGGTTAAGGCTATTCTCTCGTGTAGACAGTGACCACATGCAGCAGCACAACATTAATGATTGTGTACGCACTACCCTTGCCATGGTGAACAACCAATTAAAGTATATTTGTACTGTCGAAGCGCATTTAGGCAAAGTCCCTGACGTTGCCATGAATGTAGGCAAGGTTTCTCAGGTTGTTACCAACTTACTCATTAACGCGGGTCAAGCGATAGAGAGCACGGGTAAGAACGGTAAGATAACTATTACCACATGTACTGCGGGCAAGTTTGTCGAGCTTCGTGTAGAAGACACTGGCTGCGGTATTCCATCAAGTCATTTAGACAAACTCTTCAACCCATTTTTTACAACTAAACCTGAAGGGCAAGGCACTGGCCTGGGTCTTTCAATTTCGTTTGGCATTGCTCAAGAGCATGGCGGCACGCTCTCAGCCACCAGTAAAGAGGGAGAAGGAAGCATATTTACATTAGCGCTCCCCCTTGTTTTACACTCAGATAAAACATTAGAGAGCGAAGGATGAATCAACTAATAGTGTTATCAAGCAGCATTGCGTGTAATAGTTGTAACGTCGCTTATAAGGATAATAATTTATGACAGAGCCTACTACAGAACAAGCCACGACCTACACGGTTCTATTTGTCGACGACGAGCCGAATATCCTTCGCGCTATTAAGCGTGCGCTGTTCACTATGGACATCACCTTACTGCTTGCTGATAGTGGTGCCAAAGCGTTAGATCTAATGAGTAAACACGATGTTCATGTAGTTATTTCTGACATGAAAATGCCGCAGATGTCAGGTGCGGAATTACTCGAACAGGTCGCTATCAATTATCCCGAGACTTTTAGAGTTGTGCTCACTGGCTATGCCGACATTGAGTCAACAATTAAAGCTGTAAACCAAGGCAAGATACACCGTTACCTGCAAAAGCCATGGGACAACCAAGAGCTTATCGCTGTTGTAGAAGAAGGCTTAGAACGCGTTAAGTTAAAGGCGGAAAACCTTCGTCTACAAAAACTAACACGACTGCAAAATAAAAAGCTACGCGACGTAAATGCCTCACTAGAACAAGTGGTTCAAAAGCGCACGCGCCAGATAAAAGCAGCGCTAAATAAAATCGAAAAACACAACCTTGCAATGGAGCAGGTGCTGTTCAACGTGATAAGCATTAACCCTGACATTAATGGTAAGTTTGCCATTGAGGTTAGCGAGTTGGCATCAAAACTGGCGCGTATTGCTCGGTTAGAGAAAGAAGAAATCAAACAGGTGCGTTATGCTGGCCTTATCTGCGAGCTTGGGTTACTAGGGCTTGAAAGCGAAGATTTTAAGGCGCCATTTTCAAAGCTTAAATATCAACAGCAGCAAAACTATCTATCGCAAACCAAGCAGGCTGCGTTAATACTTGCTCCGGCTCATGAACTACATCAAGTTTCTGACATTATTGAATTTCAGTTCGAGCACTATAATGGCTCAGGCTTGTATAACAAAGTTGCAAAAGAAATTCCTGCTGGCGCGCGTATCTTGGCCATAGCCCGAGATTACTGGCGCTTAGTAACCGGCAGAATGAGCGGTATCGAAATGAGCCCTCGCGATGCCAAACTAGAAATGAAAAAGCACAGAAACACCCGCTATGACGGTGAATTTTTGGACCTGTTACTCGAAGCAGAAGATGTAACGACATCTAAACTGCTTTCTACATCATTGAAAGCCTCGCAGCTCAAAGCAGGCATGGTACTAGCCCAAAATTTGTATAACGATAGTCACATCCTTATCCTTCCCGAGGGACATGTGTTTAGTGATGCCACCATTCAAAAACTCGTACACTTTGAAGAAGAACGTGGAAAAGCGTTTAGTATTCAAATAGAACCAGAAGAGCTTTCTGCTACTATAAGTGAATAAGCTTTAAAGATTACGTGCTGAAAACAGGATGAGCGATGCATGAATATGCTTCGCTTTGTCTTAGCCTTTTAATTAGGTCGCACTGTCCCCATTGATAAACTAAATGAAATTCCCTAAAGCAAATCTCGGTCTTTTAATCACTCTTTATGACAAGACCGATAGAGAATGATTTGCTGTGCGAACCTACCGAAGGCATCTGTGCTTATCGTTTATGTTCGCCTAACCGACAAAGAAGGCTTTTTGAATGACACATTTTGATTATATATGTATTGGCGGTGGCAGCGGTGGTATCGCATCTGCAAACCGTGCAGCTAAACATGGAAAGAAGGCCGCCATTATTGAAGCGAAAGATATTGGCGGTACTTGCGTGAACGTTGGCTGCGTGCCTAAAAAAGCCATGTGGTACGGAGCACAGGTGGCTGAAGCCATACATCGCTATGCACCTGAATACGGGTTCGATTTGTCGGTAAATCACTTTAGCTGGGACAGCCTGATTGCCAGCCGCCAGGCTTATATTGAGCGTATTCATGCTTCTTACGACCGCGCTCTTACCGCAAATGACGTTACCTTAATTCGCGGTTTCGCGAAGTTTATCGATAACAACACGGTAGAAGTCAACGGCGAAAAGTACACGGCTGATCATATTACGATTGCTGTAGGCGGCCGCCCAATCATCCCAGATATTGAAGGTGCTGAGTACGGTATTGATTCTGATGGTTTCTTTGCCTTAAAAGAGCAGCCGAAACGCGCTGTCGTGGTTGGCGCAGGCTACATTGGGGTTGAACTGGCAGGCGTTCTTCACGCCCTTGGCACAGAATCGCACCTGGTAGTTCGCAAACACGCCCCACTTAGAAATTTCGACCCTATTATTCACGAAACTTTGGTTGACATGATCCATGCTGAAGGTTGCAAATTGCACGACCATGCTAGCGTAGAGAAAGTGGAAAAAGCTGACGATGGCGAGCTATCAGTACACTTAACCAATGGAGAAGTGTTAAAAGCTGACTGCTTGATTTGGGCGATTGGCCGCAAACCCTCTACCGACAAAATTGATATTGAAAATACCGACGTTGAACTGAACGACAACGGCACGGTTAAGGTAGATAAATATCAAAACACCACGGCAAAGAATGTCTACGCGGTTGGTGATATTACCGGTGAAGCAGAGCTTACTCCGGTGGCAGTTAAAGCGGGTCGCTTGCTAAGCGAACGCTTATTCAACGGCCAAAAAGACGCTCACATGGATTACTCGCTTATTCCAACCGTTGTATTTAGTCATCCACCCATTGGCACTATTGGCCTAACCGAGCCAGAAGCTATTGAAGAATACGGTGAAGACAACGTTAAAGTGTACACCTCTAGTTTTGCGTCTATGTACACCGCGGTAACCCGCCATCGTCAAATGACAAAGATGAAGCTTGTATGTACGGGTAAAGACGAAAAAGTGGTAGGCCTTCACGGTATTGGGCACGGCATGGACGAAATTCTGCAAGGCTTCGCCGTTGCCATAAAAATGGGGGCGACCAAAGCTGACTTTGATGCGTGTGTAGCTATTCACCCTACCAGTGCAGAAGAGTTTGTTACTATGTAGATCGCGTTCTGGAATGTTAGACTGTAGCTGAGCACTTTCTGGAAAATGTACTACCCTTTAGAAATTCTTAGATTCATTCGGGGTAGTACATGACTTACGTGATTCAATCAAATCCCTTCTCTGTGCTTCCCCTTTCGGTACCCAATAGTGGGCATATTAAGCTGGAAGGTATCCCAACTTTTTACTATTCAAACCACGAATATATTACACCTGTAAATCTTTGGATAAATCATCTAGTCAACTACAGGAAGGCGAAAGATTTAAACTCCACGGTTCGTGCTTTAAAGCGCTACTTTAATTTCTTGGAAGAAAACTCATTATCTTGGGATAAATTTCCGACTGCTAAATATTTAAGACCTACCTATAGGTTTAGAAACGATAATTTACTAACAAACGCAAGGCTAGGACAAATCCAGTTCTCTACGGCATCTCTTTACATGAGGCATGTCGTAAAGTTTTACGAGTGGTGTATTCACCAAAAATTTCTTAACGTTAACGAATCCGGTAAACCATTTGACTACGAGATGGTGAAAATCAGAAACACCAGAATGATGAATCATCTTAACCCTCATTACATTGTCAGTAGCACGGACCTTCGCGTAAAAGTTCCTTTAAAAGAGCGAGTGCAATCACTCAATCCGCTATCAAAAAATGAGCTAGAGCCCTTTGCGAAAGCACTCTCCACGTTCAACATAGAGTTTATAATCCATCAACTCTTGCAAGTACAATCAGGTTTGAGATTACAGGAAGCATGTACTTTCCCATTATGTTTAGCGTGGGAACTTGAGTTTTCCGATAAATCAGAAGTGAAAATTGGTCCGATGAATGGTGTAGCTACAAAGTATGGAAAAGAAAGAAAAGTCGAAATCTCTCCCAGCCTCAGAGCTCTACTTGTTGGCTATGCAAAATCAAAAAGGCGCAGGCTAAGGCTCAAAAAGAACAATAGTTCATTTTTGCTAGTCTCGAAATCAGGTGCTCCATTTAGTCCTAACAACGTTCAGCAATCGTTTAGAAGATTAAGAAACGCTGTTGAGCGTGAAACGTCTTCGCTATTTTCTCATACCACTCATGACCTCAGAGCCACGTACTGTACGTACCGCCTTGCATCGCTTTTAGAGATAGGGATGCAAAAAGACGCAGTAACACAAATGATGGCATGGATGGGACACAGTAGTGAAGCAACAACTTGGAAGTACGTCGACTTCTTGGAGCGTAAAAAAAACGTTAGAGAAGCAGCAAGCTTTCTAGATACCATTCTTGAAGAGTCGCTATATGAGTCAATCTGAGCAAGATAAAAGCCTCATCATTAGTTTGAAAGTAGGGATAGCTCGGTATCAGCAATTCGACTTCAATAGATTTCGATACTTCAATGTGCCAAAAAAAAAGGAACTAACTGGTGGTAAATATGCAAATAGAGACGAACTTGTTCGACGCTGGTTTACAGCTCTTTATGATGATCAAACCTACTCAGACAGGACGAAATTTGGGTACGTCAATGATCTTGTAAGATATGTAAAATTTGTAGATTCATCGAATCTCGACTTGGAAACACGCGAGTCCATAGTTGCGTGGGAAAGGCATCAGGTCGAAAAAGTGAGGCTTGGCTCCTTGAACGTCAATACAGCTCGAAAAAGAACAAGTTCTATAAAGTGCATGCTTACTATACTAGGGTTACCTTGCAAGGATTGGTTTTCTCCGAGAGGTCTTTTCAGACGCGAGCTGAACCCTACTGAGGGCTATTCAGACTTTGAACTCAAGTCCCTTTTAAAACCAATCTACTCAACGTTTAATAAGCTCTTTGAACAAATACTCAGCACTCCAGAACTGCACTTGTACACAGAGCCAAGAGTTGCAACTGCAGAAATTGCTTTCGGGCCCCGGAGAATAGAAGTTGCGGGGGCCATCACAAAATGTTTTTCACTTGGTTATTTCCTCATGTCTTATTTTACCTGGGGAAACATGACGTCCTTATTATCTATGAAAAAGTTTAAGGAAAGTAACTTCAACGAAGAACACATTTACTCACAAAGCGTTTTAAAAGCCAGAGCGAATAAGTACGTAACAATATCAATTGGAGAAAACAATCGTCAAAATG
This sequence comes from Alteromonas sp. Cnat3-28, assembly GCF_022348265.1. Lineage (NCBI taxonomy): Bacteria > Pseudomonadati > Pseudomonadota > Gammaproteobacteria > Alteromonadales > Alteromonadaceae > Alteromonas > Alteromonas sp. Cnat3-28. Next base: position 162,138 of record NZ_JAKREY010000007.1, on the reverse strand, counting down.
TACCAAAACATTCACTGCGATTCATAAAGAAGCTCTTAAAGTTAAGTCACACTATCGCGCCGAATAACGAGCATTTGTTTTTTATGGCTTGTAGGGGCAAGTTAAAGCCTCTTGAACCAAGTCATCTAAAACATACTAGTATTTGGCTCCAATCCACCTTTAATTTAGTTACGGATGACAACCTACCGCTCAGGCCTATGGCAAAGAGATTCAGGGCGACTGGCAGTGCTCGATACTTAGATTTAACAGGCGACTATGCTGGCGCTTCTATTTTATTAGGCAATACACCAAAGACTCTCCGTCAGCACTATACTACGGGTAATCCGATAGAAAATAAAAGGCAATTACAAGCTGCCACTCATACATTGGAAGCTGTTGCACGATGTTCTGACCTTGCCCAGGCGAAAAGCTATGCAAAATCGAAACTGGATGTTGAAGTACTTCCCTATGAGCAATTTCTTGCTAAGTATGGTGACTTAAATAAGCACTCTCAAAAGACAGCTCTTGGTTCTGGATGTATTTCTCCTTTCGGTAAACAAGCTAGTGTTTACAAACGAAAAATGAATTTAAGTCCAATGCACTTTGATGTTGATCACTTGGCTTGTGCCGATATCTTGAATTGCTTCGATTGCCCCAATCAGGTAATTATCGAAGAAGTTGAGGATATTTGGTGCTTAATGAGTTTTCGGGAAGTAATTGAGGAGTCAATTATCGACCATAAAAGTCATTCTCAGTTCGTTAGAAACTTTGCTTCACTGGTTGAAAAAATAGACTTGTGTATTTTTAGCGTTGACCCGAAGGTACGCCGTAAAGCAACTAAAAAGCTCAAACAGGAAGGTCGTCACCCCATTTGGCCTGAAGGTATAAATTACAACTTTTAGAGAGCACGATGCAAATACTTCTTAGTCTTCCTGGAAATGTAGTGAATGAAAACCTCGATGGTTTTCAAAAAGTACTTGAATCCTATAGTAAGTTGGACTTCAAGTATCTAGATAACGTGCCAGTGACTAAAGACCATGCGGGGACTACAGTTAGCTACTTTGGCGATGAAGAGTGGATTTTATCTGCTTACATAGATAGAAAGATAACCAACAAGGATAAAATCACTTTTTCAGAGATCAGTTCTTTTGAACTTGCTACAGAGTTGAAAATGATTTGTTTTTCTTGGCTTTACACTAATGCAGGCAGAGGGAACTCTTACCCACTGAAGCCATCAACAATTATCTTTCAGCACAGTAAGTTGCTACAAGTCTATAAGTTTTTGGAAAAAATGAAATGGGCTAGCATTTCCAAACTGTCGCATGCCGTTTTGTTTTATGAATTTTGTACATACTTAACATCTTTGCAATACAGTTATGGCAACACCGTCCAGATATTCAGCATGTTGAATAAAGTACAAAGGGCGGATCACATTCTTCCCATAGGCCTAGTAATCCCTACCGATCAAAGCACGAAAGCCTTAGCAATTGAATGCTGCGCGGTTGAAAAGACTAAACCAAATCAGTTTTACGCTATGCCTACAAGTATCATGGAGAAAATTTATTCGAGAGCAATCGATTATATTGAAAAACTCTATCCGTATAGAGTTTTGCTAAGTGAACTGATACGAGAGTTGCGCATAAATTACGAAGTAGGCAAAAAGGTTGTTGATCGCAAAATAAATGACGGGAGTTGGAAGTGGTTAACCCCAAATTCCGCAGACTATAGGGTAGAGGTAAATAAAGCTAAGCCTCAGAGCTACTCATCCATTATTGAGTTGTATCTTCAAGGGACGCCATTAGAAAAACATATTTTACCCTGGCGACAATTTGAGTCGTGGTTATCAAAAATCCAGGCCGCTTGTTATATCGTTTGCGCAGCATTTACAGGAATGCGACGCAGCGAACTGTACTCTTTGCATCCCGATAGTTTTAAGACTAGAACGTACAACGGTAAAATCATTCACACTGTACAATCATACCACCACAAGATGACACAAGGACGAGGACAACTATCTGAGTGGGTAACAACAACTATCGTAGGAGACGCCATCTCACTCGCTGAGGCATTGACGCAATATATGCGAGAACAACTGTTCAATCATCCAGACCCGATGAAAAACCACGAGGCGAGTTGTTTATGGCTTACTCAAACAAAGAAAAGTGAAGCTCCAAAGATCATCTATGAAGGGCATTTTCGCAACAAATTTAATGAGATAGCTAAAGAGGCAGGAGCAATTGTAGATGACGAGGCCCTTGAAGAATTTTACTTGATCAACCCAAACCAAAACTCTGTTTTATCTAATAAAAAAATTGCACTTGGATATATATGGCCCATTACTTCTCATCAATTTCGAAGAACTTTTGCCGTATTTGTAAGACGCCACAACCTCTGTTCCACGATAGCCGTTAAAGAACAGTTTAAACATTTGGATATACCAACCAGTGAGTGGTACGAAGAAGGCGGTGCGGCAGCAGTACTTAGAGGGATTAATACCGATAGCGAGCTGTCAGAATTGATAAAAAATGTTCGTAATGAAGTTATTACTGAAACTGTTTTTAAGTGGTACAACCGAAAAGATAAATTATTTGGCAAGCGCGGCCTTGAAATAATGAAAGATAGAGGGTCAATTCCAACAGAGCATAAAAGTTGGCAAGAAATTCACAATCACGTTAAAGCTGGCAGAATAGACTTTGTAGGAACGTTACACTCCTATTGCTTAGCAGGATATCAATGCCAAATGAGCAAGGTCGCCTCACCAGCAAATTGTTTTAAATGTGAAAATCAGTTAATAGATGAAGAACAAGCGAAGGGCTGGTCAATAAGACACCAACAATGTATCCAGCAGATAAAATACCTTAAGAGTATAGATTCTTTTTCTAGTTCTATTGAAAGCCATTACCTTTCACAAATTAAAGCAGCCGAGCGAGTCATGCACTTCTTTAACATTCCATTTTCTGAGTACAAACAAGACGGGGGAAGTGATGACTAAATCAGAAGTTACGAGAGCGAGGATTGAAGAGGCTCTAGACAGAATACTGAATAAAGCCACAACAATTGTCCCGTACTCCCAAAAGCTCTCGGTTAAAGCGGTTGAGGAGGAAGCAGGCCTAGGCAGCGGTTCAATATACTATTACGAAGATATTGCCGAAAAAATTTGGGCTTTAAAAAAACAAAGCTATTCAGTGAGTATGATACCCGAACACTCCTCAGACGCTCTTTCAAAACTGAGGTTACGACTCAAAAAAGAAATTAAATTGAAAAGAAAGTACAAGAGCGAAGTAGCTGAGCTTCGTGAAAGGCTATCCAATATGGCTAGCCAGCACAATTCTTTTGCATTAACCATCGAAGAGTACAAACAGAGAGTGGCAGAATTAGAGTACCAGTTAACAAATGAATAGCATGTCTAATTTATCTTGTATCGTCACATCGAAATCACTTGGTGTTCACACGCTTGTGTGGAGTAGGCAACATTTGATTTAACAAAATTGCTAGAAAGCTTGCGCAAATCTGACAGTTTCTCATTGCACATACTGCGCTCGCACTCTCATTGAAGCTCATTGGCATCCATTAGTGCGTAAGAACTTGTCTGTAAAAGCATACTAGGTTAATTGGTTGCAGATCCTGTGTTTTGGGAGATACTGGATGCAGCAAAGATAAAGCTTAAAAAAATAATGGGCTGAACATCCATTGGACCAACGTTCTCATAGTATTTACACATTCGCGTTTTTATTGATGCGTATATTATTCCCTAGTCAAACTTAATTCGGCTTGTATCAAACGGCTAATTACTGTGAATTTTAATGGTGTGCGGTTTGAATAACGAGAAGGTGCAAATCCAAACAGCTGTTTAAACGTTTTACTCATATGAGGTAAGTCAGAAAAACCCGAAGCATGGGCAGCCTCAGTCAATGTTGCTGACTTACTCAGTTGTTCTATTGCGGCGCGCACACGCCACCAGACAATAAAACGACTAATAGGTATACCCACTTCTTGCTTAAAAAGATGTGTTAGACGACTTGGGGACAAGAAAACCTTCGATGATAAAAACGCCATATCGATTGCACAACCTCTCTGCGAAGCAATAATGTCGATGACCGCTCGTACCCGTTTATCCTCAGGGCGCGATGAAAGCGCAGGACTATAGACTAGCCCTACCGCTTTATTTACTGTTTTCCACACTTTGTCGATATCGACGTCAGTAAATAGATGCTGAGAAATGGATCCCAATTCTTTGCTAGTAAGCGGCAGAGTATTAATTCCATCACTCTTGGCTTGACGTAAGGCTTTGAGAAATTGTTGGTTTTGCCTATCTTCAGGCTCTAAATAGATGACTACAATCTGATTGTCCTGTGCCAAAATCTTGTGAGGGACATCTTCGAAAATCACAATACATTGTCCGGTGTGAATACTTTGTGCCTTGTAATCTTGAACCGAGATGTCTTTGTCTAAACCAATGCAAATTTGGACAGCATGATGTGCATGAACATCATTATCAGGACTGATTCCGATGTAAATCGCTTTGTAGGGCCACAAATGAATATGCATGGCTGACTCAGTATCAAAAGTTCAGGCTATTGATTTTTGCCTTATAAATCTATACGCATGAAGAATGTTAGCCGATAGATACAAGTTAAGGTGAGCGCGCACAGTGAAATTGTGTTCTTCTTACAATTTTAAGTGTGTAAATAATTTAAAATACCACAGTCCCTAATGGTTTTGTCTTGGTCACACGATGACGCCATATTTTCGAGTGATGACTTTAATGCGTTTAGCTCTTCAATGCGAATAATGACGTCTGATAAATGCTTAGCTATTAACGTATTGATATTTGAACAGCTCTGATCTGGCCTCGAACGACTGTCCATTAGCGTTTTTACTTCCATGATAGACATATCTAATGAACGACACTGTTTGATAAACAGGAGTTGTTCAATAGTCCCCTTGTCGTAGACACGATAATTTCCACTTGAGCGCTTAAGCTCAGGCAAGAGCCCCTTCTTTTCATAAAAACGAATGGTCTGAATACTACAACCTGTCGTCTTTGCGACATCACCAATTTTCATTTTTTTCTCCTAACCGTTGACTCTATACCAAGTATAGACTTTATACTCATACTATTCATCAGTAAAGAGTGTGTTTCTAATGAGCGGATGTGGGTGCGAAGTTGAAATAAAAGACCAGTCTCAACGACAGGTTTTGTATTGGCTTTTGGGAATAAACGCGACAATGTTTGTTATAGAAATGGGGATCGGGTTGCTTGCTGATTCAACCGCATTAATAGCCGATTCACTTGATATGCTCGCCGACGCAGTTGTCTATGGTGTTGCCCTTTATGCTATTGGTAAATCGCTATTGCACAAAGCCAATGCGGCTAGAATTAGCGGCTTTTTTCAGATGGCACTGGGTGTGTTGATTATCATTGATATTGTAAGACGGTCAATTTACGGTAGCGAACCTGTATCGGGACTAATGATGGCTATGGGGGCAGTTGCACTGGTTGCTAATGTCATTTGTCTTGTGATCATACGCAAACAAAGAAATGAAGAAGTGCATATGCGGGCAAGCTGGATATTTTCAGCCAACGATGTGATTGCCAACTTAGGTGTTATCTTTGCTGGCGTTTTGGTGTTTTGGCTCGATTCTCGATGGCCTGATCTGGTTATCGGTGTGATAGTTTCGTGCGTTGTGTTGCGCGGGGCAAAAATGATCCTCGAAGATGCTGGAAATGAAAGACAGCGAGCGCTTAATGCGCAAAGTTGATAAGAAAATGCCAATTTTTAATTGCACATCAAAACTGCGTAGGTTGGCATGGCTACTTATTACTTTGCTCATGTGTCAATCGGGCTTTTCGTTCGCCGCTCAATGCGATGACTACCCTGCGGAGGTATCGTCAGTCCCTGAACAATCAAAGTCGATAGGCACTTATGATGTTCCCGAAAAAAATGTAAATGCTGGTGATAATACGTCGAGTGAAGAGTCTAAGTGTTTCCATTGTGTGCTGTGTCAATGTGGACAGATTAAGTTTCTGGCACAACACCCAATAAATGACGTATCTAAACCGTTATATACCAATCAATACAGTTATTCCCGCAACGTCACTGACGGCCTAGTCGAAGGCCTTTTGCGCCCACCTCAACATTAATCCATTCCCTCCTATATGTTTGCATGGGTGCTTTCCATGTATGTCGTTATCTTATGAACAAAAGGTTCTTTTATGAGTTCTTCACGCCCATTGGGCATAAAAAAAGCTAGCTCAGCGTATCTGAAATTGATATCTGCTGCACTGGTAACCATGAGCATATCTGTTCAATCTGCCAATGCGCAAAAGTCTTCAATCACGCTTGAAAATGCGCTCAAACGCACATTATCAAACAACCCAGATTTAGTTGTGTTCGAATTTAAATCTTCGGCTTTGGATGGTGAATCAAAAATGGCCAGCTTACGACCTGAAATGTCTGTTGGGGTTGAAGTTGAAAATGTGTTGGGAACAGGCGAAGTGTCTGGTATCAAAGATGCCGAATTGACACTGACCTTATCGTCGGTCATCGAACTGGGCGATAAAGTCAGCGGCCGAATGAATGTGGTGAGTTCAAAAAAAGCACAACTGCTTACACAACGGCGCATTCGTACGCTGGACATCTTGGGTGAAACAACTCGACGATATATCAATGTCATTGTCCAACAAGCGTTGCACAAGACTGAGCAACGAGCTGAAATGCTGGCTCGCACAATGCTTCAGACAGTCTCTACACGGGTTGAAGCGGGGGCTTCTTCACCACTTGAGAAAAAACGTGCAGAGTCAGCGTTGTCGCAGGCGCGTTTGTCGTTATTGATAAGTGAACAAAAACTCAATGAGTATAAACGCGACCTGGCCATCATGTGGGGTGACACTAACGCTGCGTTTGCGGAAGTTGAAGGGACACTGTTATCGTTTCCAAATTCACTATCACTTGAACATATGCTTTCACAGCTTCAAAGCAATCCACACGTTCTGCTTTATGCTGATAACTATCGGGTACAAGAGGCCAGATTGAGAGTGGTTCAGGCCAGTCAGCAGTTCGACATTGCGTGGGAAGCCGGTATCCGAAGAATGCAGGGAATTAATGACACAGCGTTAGTCGCCAGTATTTCGGTGCCGTTAAATACCAAGCAGCGGAATCTAGGAGAATACGAACAACAGCGCGCATTGCTTGACAGTATCGACTATCAAAAACAAGCGAAAATTCGTGAACTCACTCGCCAATTAAATCAAGTCATTAGCGCAAAAGACCAAGCCTTGCTCACTGTTACGACCCTTCAAGACAATGTCGTTCCCACATTGGAATCTGCATTGAAATTGGCGCGGGATGGCTATGAAAGTGGTCGCTACAACTATATAGAGTGGGTGACAACGCAACAGCAACTCATAGATATGCAACGAACACTGATAAAAGCCGCAGGCTTAGTCCACCTTCGAAGCGCAGATCTAGAGGCACTTACGGGAATTCCCGTGTTTTCTGACTCTCCCTCGACGTCTGCTCAATCATCAGAATTACTAGAGAAAAAATAATGAATACATCACAATTTACATTACTCACTAGCGCACGTTACTTGCTTGGCGTGTTAGCCATGCTACTTACTTTATTGTTTGCTACTGTCGCCCTGGCTGATGATGACGATGAGGAAGCCGAAGAAAGACCCGAGTACGTAGTATTATCTCAAGAACGGATGCTTAAACACGATATCGTGACTGCTTCAGCCGCGTCAGGATCATTATCGCTCACAACCAGAACGTTTGGGCGGATAGTTCATGATCCTGCGTCACTGAGTCATATTCGTGCCCGCTTCGACGGTGTTGTAAAACGTATCATGGTGAATATTGGAGATAAAGTAGAAAAAGGTGACACGCTGGCAATCATTGAGTCAAACGAGAGTTTAAATCAATACTCAATCACCTCACCGATGTCTGGAAAAATCATAGCTAGACACGCCAATGATGGTGAGCTCACCAACGGTCAAGTGCTGCTTTCTGTTGCTAATTACTCTCGCGCAATTGCTCAATTGGCTATTTTCCCCAAACAACGTACTCATATTGCCGCTGATATGGAAGTCACTTTAAGGCTTGAGGAATTGCAGCAACAATCAAGTATAAGCCACATTACGTCCTCACCGGATGACAAACCCTATTCTATCGCGTTTGTGAACGTTGATAATGGCAGTGGTTATTGGCCTTTAGGCGCTATGGTAGAGGGTTATATTCAGATTGGTTTCCAAGAAGTCAATCTGGCACTCCCCAAAAGTTCAATACAAGAGTTAGATGGGCAAACCATTGTTTTTGTCAAAGAAGGGGAACGATTTTACCCCCGCCAAGTAAAACTTGGGAACACGGACAACCGTTTAGTAGAGATTGTGAAGGGCGTTCAAATAGGCCAGCAAGTCGTTGTAGAAAATAGCTATCTACTAAAAGCTGATTTATTAAAAATGGAGGCGGGCGATGATGACTAATTACCTGCGAATTTATTGTCAAAAGCAAAGCCAAGTCCATAAAAACGGTGAGGTGAGAGCATGATTGCACGAATACTCCGTCTGTCGATTGAGCGCCGTGGTGTCATGATGTTGTTCGCCTTGTTTGTCGCCTTTTTTGGTATGTACAGTTACAAACAACTGCCGATTGATGCTGTGCCTGATATCACCAACGTGCAAGTGCAGATAAATACCGCAACCCCAGGTTACTCGCCTTTGGAGACTGAGCAACGCATAACGTTTATAGTTGAAACCTCGCTGGCCGGTTTGCCTAATTTATCGTATACCCGCTCGATATCACGCTATGGCTTGTCGCAAGTCACAGTCGTGTTTAAAGAGGGCACCGATTTATATTTCGCACGAAATCTCGTCAACGAGCGTCTCACCGCCATCGCGGCGCAATTGCCAACAGGGTTAACCCCTGAAATGGGCCCTATCGCCACAGGCTTGGGTGAAATTTACATGTACTCGTTAAGTGCTGAGCCTCAGGCGCGACAGGACAACGGTCAACCCTATGATGCTATGGCATTAAGGGAGATCCATGATTGGGTAGTTAAGCCCCAATTGTCGCTTGTTGAGGGGGTGACCGAGGTTTATGCGGTAGGCGGATTTGAAAAGCAATATCATGTGAATCCTAATCCAGTCGCAATGATAAACTTTGGGATAAGTACAGGTGACCTTCTCAGTGCGCTAGAACGCAACAATGCGAATCAAGGCGCTGGTTTTGTAGAACAAAATGGGCAACAAGTACTGATCAGATCGGAAGCCCAACTGAAGGGCATCGACGATATCGGCCAAGTGGTTGTTAAGATCATTGATGGCATACCGGTAAAAATTCAAGACATCGCCCAAATCAACCTCGGTAAAGAGCTGCGCTCTGGAGCCGGCACGTTAAATGGCCAAGAAACAGTGATTGGCACGACAATGATGTTAGTGGGAGAAAACTCTCGTACGGTCGCCAAAGCTGTGGACAGTAAGCTCGAAACCATTAAAACAAGCTTACCCGAGGGCGTTATCCTTGAAGCGGTTTACGATAGAACAAGCCTCGTTGACAAAACCATTGACACAGTACAGAAAAACCTCGTCGAGGGCGCTTTACTTGTCATCGTTGTGCTATTCGTTTTGCTTGGGAATGTGCGAGCTGCACTTATTACAGCCGCTGTAATACCCCTGGCAATGCTTGCCACGATATCGGGTATGGTCAAAACCGATGTGTCTGCTAACTTAATGAGTTTAGGCGCACTGGATTTTGGCTTGATTGTCGATGGCGCAGTTATCATTGTTGAAAACTGTATCAGGCGATTATCCGAATCCCAGAAGCAAAACGGCGCAACTCTACCGCTCAAAGAAAGACTGAATGTTGTATATGAAGCCACTAATGAAGTCATACGTCCCAGTTTGTTTGGTGTATTGATCATTACCATTGTTTATATCCCCTTGTTCACGCTCACTGGCGTCGAAGGTAAAATGTTCCACCCCATGGCAGCGACCGTGATAATGGCTTTGCTTGCCGCAATGGTATTTTGTTTTACCGTAGTGCCTGCGGCGATAGCAATTTTCATGAGAGGTAAAATTAGCGAAAAAGAAAGCCCAATTATTAAAGGTGCAAAGGCAGTCTATCGTCCTGTTTTAACCGGAGCGCTGCGTTTTAGATGGCTAGTGGTAGTAGCAGCGAGTGCTTTGGTTGTCGGCAGTTTATGGATGGGCAGTAAATTAGGCTCCGAGTTTATTCCCCAGCTCAATGAAGGTGATATCTTAGTACAGGCAATACGGATCCCTGGGACAGGGGTAGAACAAGCAGTTGAAATGCAAAAAACTCTTGAAGCGAAACTTATGCAGTATGAGCAAGTACAGACGGTATTCGGTCGCACGGGTACGGGTGAGGTCGCCACCGACCCTATGCCACCAAACATTACAGATACTTATGTTATTTTAAAGCCTCGGGAGCAATGGCCCGATCCATCAATGACAAAAGCTGAGTTAGTGGAAACGTTTGAAGAGGACTTGTTTACTTTGCCCGGCAATAATTATGAATTTACGCAACCTATACAAATGCGTTTTAACGAATTGATTAGTGGCGTAAGGGCAGATTTGGGGATAAAGCTATTTGGGGATGACTTAGATACGCTCTTTGCATCTGCTTCTGACATTTTGACCGTTATTTCAACGATTGAAGGAGCTGATGACGCGAGGCTTGAGCAGGTAGAAGGCATTCCAATCTTCACCGTCACACCAAAGCCTGATCAATTGGCACGCTTTGGTTTGGATATAGCCGACTTGCAGTTATGGCTCAATGCTGCGACAGGTGGAGAAACCGCTGGAATGATTTTTGAAGGCGACAGACGCTTTGAGATTGTCGTGCGATATGGCGACGACATTCGAAATGAACTCACTCAGCTTGAGAGCGTTCCCATCGTCACGCCCTCTGGTGAGCATGTACCGATAAGCGAATTAGCCACACTGGCATTTAAAGAAGTACCTAGCCAAATAAGCCGGGAAAATGGCAAACGTAGTATTGTTGTCACAGCAAATGTGCGTGACAGAGATATTGGCACTTTTGTTGAAGAAGCTCAGGCGAGAATCAATGATGAAGTAGATTTACCTGCTGGTTATTGGCTCGACTATGGTGGAACCTTTGAGCAGCTCGAGAGTGCGAGTCAACGATTGACTATTGTGGTACCGGTTACGTTGTTTGTGATTTTGACAATGCTGGTAATTGCGTTTGGTTCTATACGCGATGCGTTGATTATCTTCACAGGTATCCCTTTGGCATTAACAGGCGGTGTAATGTCTCTTTGGTTAAGGGATATGCCTTTATCCATATCCGCGTCGGTAGGATTTATCGCGTTGTCTGGGATTGCCGTATTAAACGGATTGGTAATGCTGTCCTTCATCAAGCAACGTTTGCTAGAAACCGGAGAATTAGTGAATAGCATTGTTGAAGGGGCACTTATTCGCTTGCGTCCGGTATTAATGACAGCACTAGTGGCAAGCCTTGGATTTGTGCCCATGGCGCTCAATACGGGCATAGGTGCAGAGGTGCAACGGCCTTTGGCCACGGTGGTCATCGGCGGGATAATATCGTCAACCTTGCTAACACTGGTAGTGCTGCCTGTACTCTATCGACTCGTGCATAGTAAAGGGGATTAGTAGTGTTCTTGGGCATTTATTCGTAAATGCCCAAGTTTTACCTGAACGATTTTTAGGTACCTATTGACTCTTTATTAAGTATAGACTTTACAATCATATTCTTAACGTCATGTACGATAAGGATAGATATGGTTTCGCTTATTTTAATTAGTAGTTTTTTGGCGCTAGCCGTCCTCGGTAGAAGCTTTGTTCAATATAAGAGAAATGGTGATTTTGGTATAAGAGCAGCATCTATAAACGCACCATTAATAGAAATTGTACCAGGGGCTATATTCGTGGTTACGTTTTGCTTTGCATTTGGTCTAGTTCTTTTTGGTTACTTAGGACGTGCGCCCCTACTATTTGTTCCTTCAATTCCATTTCAGCTTCTCGGCTCCTTGATTGGCGCCTGCGGAATTGCTGTAACTTTGTTGTCTCAAATTCAAATGGGAGATTCATGGCGTATTGGCGTTGACCAGCAAGAAACGACTGCACTTATTACCCACGGGATTTACGCAAAGTCTCGTTCGTTCAATAAGTACATTCTCCATTTGTTGTCACCGCTACTACTGAAAATATTTTTTTGCAAAACACCATAAATGCCAAAACACTATGAATGCCTTAATCCAAGCAGAGAATACAAATAGTCAATTCATCCATACCTTCCCTGTTATACTTTCTCTGGAAAATGCATAATGATTTCCTCAATAAGAAACGTCATGTGTGTCTTAAAATTGGAAAGTATGGAAAAAGCTTAGAGAGCAAGTGTATAAACAATTTCCAGACATTTTCCATATTAACAACTAAATAGTAATTGATGTACGATGACCTAGAGTGACGCGCTCAATTGAGCGCTTTCTCACAAAAGCCGGCATTAGCTTATTAGCAAATGCCGTTTTTTTTATGTGCTTAACTTACTTTTTCTAGCTCCACGGGCACGCCATTTAGCACCGCATTTCCCGATAATTCGTCTACCTGTAAATCGTCAGTAAGAATATTGGTGTTTACCCCAGGGTGCTGACTTGCCACAGACAACTTTATGCCTTTTTTGTTGTGCCCCCATCCATGGGGAATTGACACCACGCCGGGCATAATTGCATCTGTGATTTCAGCCTCTATGGTTAGCCGGCCAACCCGCGATTTCACACTTACCTCATCGCCATCTGCAATGCCGTATTTTGCCCCGTCATCAGGGTGAAGCTGCAGCGTACAGCGGTTATTACCTTTCACCATACGAGGGCTGTTATGCAGCCAAGAATTATTGGTTTTAATATGCCGGCGCCCTATCAAAACAACGGGCTGATTTTGCGGCGTACCATGGTTCGCTTTTCCAAAGAAATGCGCGTTAACCCTGTCTAAGTCAGCCATGAAATAATCAAAGTCTAAGTGAATCTTCTTATCTTCATGGAACAAGGCATGAGGCAAAGACGGTTGTAGCGGCCCCAGGTCGATACCGTGTGGGTATGCTTTAAGCGTATCAATCGACAGCCCGCCTTCCGGAATAGCGGTTGCAGTTTCGCTTAATTTTGCCTCAACTTTTTCGCTTTTACTTGCTGCTCGACCATAAAGACCTGCTTGCAACAAATCATCGACCACACCTTTAGGCTGCTTGTCCCAAAGCGCAGCATAGTGTGCGGTGTTTTTTCCGTTTAGCGCATCGAGCCTTTCTGCTAACGAAAGGTATATTTGCCAGTCGCTAAGCTGGTACTCGTCAATGTCCACCACCGCTTCCGAATACTTCGCGAAATTTCGCACGGCAAAGTTGTGAAAAACAATGTCGTAGTGGTCGCGTTCTAGCGCGGTTACCGGAGGAAGGATCACATCTGCATGTCGGGAGGTTTCGGTAACGTAAAAATCCACCGCAACCATAAAATCGAGTTGAGAAAATGCTTTATCAAGCTGTTCTGCATTTGGCGTAGTGACCACGGGATTACCTGCACCAATTACCATGGCCTTAATTTGTCCTTCTCCCGGGGTTAAGATTTCCTCGGCTAAACACGCTACCGGATACTCACCAGCAAACGCCGGAAGCCCTCTTACGCGAGAAATAAATCCGCCCATGCTGCCCTTGCCTGATACAGGTAGTACGTCAGCGGCTGGCTGCGTGAACATCATGCCACCTCGCTTATCTAAGTTTCCGGTAAGCATGTTAAACAGCATGATGAGATACTGAGTGAGCGTACCAAACGCTTGTACGCTAGCCCCCATCCTTCCATAACAAACTGCAGACTCAGCATTGCAGAAGTCCAAAACAAGCTGAGTGATTTGTGAAGCTGTAATACCGGTAAGCTCGCTCACCTTTTGTGGTGAATAATCGCGAACGTATTTTTCGACCGCTTTTATACCCTCGGCATAAGATAAAATTTCATCCGCCTTGTATAACTGCTTTTCAAACAATACATGCAGCATAGCTAGCAGTAACAGCGCGTCACTGCCTGGACGAATAAAGTGATGTTCACAGCTGATATCGGCAGTTTCGCTGCGTTTAGGGTCGATAACGACGACCTTCCCTCCACGTTTTTGAATGCCCTTTAAACGCCTTTTCACGTTTGGCACGGTCATAATGCTGCCATTAGAGGCCAGCGGATTCCCGCCGATAATCATAAAGTGCTGCGTGTGATCAATGTCAGGAATGGGAATTTGGGAAATATGACCAAAAAGTCGGCGACTAACAATATGATGGGGCAACTGGTCAACGGAGGTAGCGGAGTAGCGGTTGTGCGACTTGAGGGCACGATAGAAATACGGCCCGAATAATATTGAGCCCATATTGTGCGCATTAGGATTTCCTAAATACACACCTACCGCATTATTGCCGTGGGCCTGCTGGATGTTGTGTAACTTGCTTGCGACCAAATCAAAAGCTTCATCCCACCCTATCTCTTCCCATGCGCTGTCTTCCCAGGCGCTGTCTTCGCCGTCAATTCGTACCCTTTTTACCGGGCGCTTCAAGCGGTCAGGATCGTCGTACAAGTCTTTTAACGCACTCGCTTTCGGGCAGATATGACCTTGGCTAAATGGGTTTTCTTTATCCCCTTTTATTGACAGTATTTGACGGCCTTTCGTCGCTACCTCAATACCACACATTGCTTCACAAAGCGTACAAGTAGAATAATGCAATTGTTGTTCAGCGTTGCTCACGGTAATTCCTACACAATTCATTGTTAATGAGTTGTTACGAAATTAGCGATTATTGCTGTAATAGACAAGCATCACTGAAAGTGATGATAAAGAGAAGGCACCTCGCCACAATTAGACGAGGTGCTATTGGTTAGAATGAGTAAGTCACACCAAGGGTTGCCGTGGTGCCTAACCCTTTAATATTGTAGCCACCGTAAGTATACGACTGAGCGCGCGCAGGATAGTAGTCGCTGTTAAACAGGTTCTCGACACCCATAAACGCATTCCAGTTATCAGCGAACTGGTATTGTCCACTTAGGTTAACAATATTGTAGCTCGATATAGGTCCTTGATCGCCCACATAGTCGCCGTCAGCATTTGGCGAGAAGCGTTTACGGTCACCCACATACAGATAGCTAACTGTTAACGATAAAGTGTCTGATGGTTTCCAGTTTACGTTTGCTGTTGCTTTGGGTGGGCTAATTTGGCGAGAGCCAAGGTACACGTCAGCTTCGGTATTTTTCCCTTCAACGTAACTATATGTGGCTACCACGTTGAGCGTTTCAGAGATTCGATAGTCTACTAAGCCTTCGTAACCCCAAATTTCCTGCGGTGCGCGAACAGGCTCATACACACCTGTCACCTCGTTGAAACTATTGGTCGTACCGAGCTCAGATGTACTTCTGTAAGCCGCAACTTCAAGGCGTACTTGGTCGAAAAGAGAGGTGAAGCCCACTTCGTAGTTATCGATGATAGAAGCCTCCGTTTGAATAAGACCAATATCATCTACCGTTGCAGCGCGCAGTAGACGGCCAATGTCAGCGATGTCTGAACCTTGCGAGTAATTGAAGAACGGGCTAAAGCTGTCGCTCCAGTTGTACTTTATCGCAATATTATAAGTAGTGGCGTCGTAATCTATGGTGTCACCCGTAACCTGAAGAGGAACAGAGCATTGAGTTTCAGAGCGACACAGCTTCAATGTTTCGTAGTCATCAACCGATAAGTCGATGCTTTCCCTTCTCACACCAGCCTTTACGATAACGTCGTCGCTAATTACCCACTTTGTTTGTAAAAAGCCAGCTAAGCTGTCCATTTCCATCTCAGGTACCCACACTCGCCCATCAACCAGCGGCTGTGAGGTGGTGTCTTTCAGTGCGTCGATACCATAAATGAACGTAGCTTCAACACCATCAAAATCAACCGCAGTATTAAATGTCGCGCGAGCGCCGCGCTTTTCAGAACGAATAATAGACTGACCACCGTCGTAGCCTTCATCTAGATTAGCTAAATTAGGTGAAAAGAAAAATACGTTTTCAATATCTTGCGAGTACACATCAAGCGTCATTTCACTGTTTGCAAAGATATTGCTGTCTGTGTATTTCAGGGTGATGTTCTCATTTCCGTCAGGCCCCTGAGGTTTCCCGCGTTTTTGCAACGCTTCAGGTACGTGAATAGCGTAGGTTTTCACGCCTTCGTTGATGTCTCCGGGAACATCCGCCAAGTCAGTTTTTTGTTGAGAGCTGAAGTAGTTGTAGCTGAACTGAAGACGTTTTTCTTGGTCGAAGTCGTAACCTAATTTGGTAAAGTAATTCTGTGTTTCAGCATCTGACAAACCGTACTGCAAACCTAGAATATCGCCTTCAGCATCGCGCTGAACGCCGTTTTCCTCGTAGCTGGCGGTAACAAGGTAATCAAAATTCTCCACCTTGCCGTTAATCGCAGCTGAAATACGCGCACCGGCTGACTCTTCAAGCTTCACTGCGCTAAAACGTGAAGACAAACTCACTTGGCCCTCATGCGTGTCTTGCGCTGTTGCTTGTTTGGTAATGTAGTTGATAATACCGCCTGACGCTCCATTGCCATAAACAGACGTAGCGCCCTTAATTACCTCAATTCTAGCAAGCGCGCTAGGGTCAATCGTTTTCACACCTAACGAGCCATTTCTAAGCGGCGTGGACTGAGGCACACCGTCAATCATCACAAGCGGAGCTCGTCCGCGCAAAGACTGGCCAGTATTGCTCGAACTACCTGTATCTGGAGCTAAGCCCGGCACCATCTGCGCTAACAAGCTCTGTAACTCGGGATTTACCTTTAGGTGATCTTCAATCTGCTTTCTTGAAATAACGGTGATTGACGCTGGTACTTCATCAATACTTTCAATAACACGACTTCCAGAAACGATAATACGTTCCATATCCTTTTGGGCATCATTAGCAAAAGAAGGCGCACTAACGGCTAAGGCAATGAGCGTAAGCGATGGTCTAAACATGAAAACTCTTTTAAGAAAATAAGGTTACGAAAGGCGCGTTATACTAAAGGTGTAGAAGAGCAATGTAAAGATAATGAAAACAATTCTCATTATCTTGGGTGATTTTAATAATAAGTGTTAAGTAATGAAATCTAGATAAGATGAATTTGAAGCACTTCGCTCAGCCATAAAAGCGCGTCATTTGTAATGGCGTTTATACCAAAAATAAAACCCTGTAATTGTAAAAAACGCAGGGAGTAATGCGATAAATAACCAGATAAATTCAAGCAATGGGCCCGCGAAATCACCAATGTGAAACTTGTATTTGAAGTTCCAAACCTGCGTCGCTACGTTCGCTTTTGATGCATCGTAATAACCCGTTATTTCTCCATTTTGAGGATTTGTCCAAACCCAGCTGTAGGCGTGAGACTCGCCGGGGTTTTGCATTCTGAAACCTAAGTGTTCGCCTGAATTTTTTGGGAAGTAAATGCGAAATAGTGACGCATTGGGAAACACCGCTATGGCGTTTTGATAAGATGTATCGATAGCCACTGAAGCACTACTAGCATCGTGGGATAACGGTTCAGGTACTGGCCTTTTCTCAACTTTTGAAAAAGTAACGGTTTCCACCACCTGCTGCGTAGCGCTTTTCCAATTAAACGCCATGCCACTAAAAGCGATGAGTATTAGTGGTATAGCCAAATAAACGCCCAGCACTGTATGAAGTTGATACATGAGAATTCGAAACTTGGCGCGGCGTTTAATCGCAAGGCGTTTTATTCTATTTTTTGGCTTTACCCAAAGGTAAAAACCCACAATTACTTCAAGAAGTAGAACTAAGGCACTAACAGACACCCAATTTCTAAGTGGCCTTTCGTTGTCACCATCTTGATACAACAGCCATCGATGGATAGCCATGGTGAACCCATAAAACGTGCTGTAATAATCGTATCTATGAAGTATTTCGGCAGAGTTGGGGTTTACGCTTACGTATTCGCCATTGTTGAGCTTCCCTTGCCAAGCGAGTTCAGGGTCTGACTCGGGCATTAAAAGCTCGACTTTCTGACCCGTCTCGTCTTCCAGCGCATTCACTATGTAAGAAAGGGGTAAGGGCGATTCGTGAGATTCTATGGTCCACTTCTCTGGTTGGACAAAGGTTTGGATATCCTTTGCATAAATTAGCAATGCACCGGTGATGCTAAGGCAAATAATAAATAACCCACATACCAGCGCTAATAGAAGGTGCAGTCGTCGTACCCAAAGTTTCAAAACAGCGCTCACAAATTGCGAAATAAACGCGAATAGTAACGATTCTCGAAAATTGGTCAATGAAAGTTAAACGCTAAAATCGTGCTTACAATCGCATAAGCTAAATGAATCTATCCTACTTTGCAGTAAGATTAACCTTAGTTTTACAATTCAAGAGTACGTATCTTCATGTTAAGTCATGTACTCTGATGTAGACAGAAAATAAATAACAAGCGGTTGGAAACACAATTATGATAACGACAAAGAAAAGTTTACTGGCCATCACGCTAGTAAGCGCCCTAGGCTTGGGCGTCGCACCTACTTTATACGCCCAAAACGACAGTGAAGAAAAAACAGAATCCGAGCTTGAAACGTGGGAAGTCAGCAACCCACCTTATGCATTAAACGAAGTTACTATCAAAACAAACGAAACCACGTGGTCTAGCTTAGACGTTGCACCAAACGGCGAGTTTATGGTTTTTGACATGCTGGGCGACTTGTACAAAGTGAGCATGAGTGGTGGCGATGCGACCCCGCTGACCCAAGACTTCGCATGGAATATTCACCCTTCAATTTCTCCAGACGGTAAACACATCGCATTTATCTCGGATAAAGATGGGTTAAGTAACGTATGGGTTATGGACATTGACGGCAGTAATCTTCGTCAGGTAACCAAAGAGAAAAGCAATCTTATCCACTCTCCTAAATGGAACCCAGACGGCGAATACCTAGTGGTTACCAAAGGCATTATGTCGAGCCGCAGTATTCCGGCTGGCGAGATTTGGATGTACCACAAATCAGGTGGTGACGGCCTACAAATTAAAGCCCGCAACAGCGGAAAGCGCGACCAACAAAACATTGCTGACCCTGTATTCTCTCATGATGGCAAGTATATCTATTTTACCGAAAATACGGTTCCGGGCGCCCGCTTTGAATATAACCGCGACCCGTTAGAGGGCATTTTTGCCATCACTCGCTACGACCGAGAAACCGGCGAAGAGAGCCGCTATATTAGCGGTACGGGCGGCGCTGTGGTTCCCACGCCTTCACCTGACGGTAAATACATCGCATTTGTGCGTCGCGTTAAAGATAGAACCGCGCTTTTCATTAAAGACATCAAGACAGGCGTAGAAACACCACTGACGTTGGAACTAGAGCGAGACATGCAAGAAGGCTTTGGCTCGGAAGGATACTTTGCCTACTTCGACTGGATGCCAGACAGCAGCAAAATCGTATATTGGACAGGTGGTAAATTCCACACCATCGACGTGAAAGATAAAACCACCAGCACAATGGACGTAACCGTTGAAGGCACGGTGAAATTTGCTGATGCGCTTCGCTTTGACGTTGATGTCGCGCCAGATGAATTTGACGTTCGTATGATTCGCTGGTCTCAAATGTCGCCCAACGGTAAAACCGTTCTCTTCCAAGCGCTAGGTAAACTTTATGTGCGCGATGTGAAGTCAGGCAAAATTAAACGATTAACTAAACAAAACGATCACGACGAATACTATCCGCGTTTTTCTAACGATGGAAAGTCGATTGTTTACACGACTTGGAATGACCAAGACCTAGGTACCGTTCGCGTGGTTTCTGCTCGCGGTGGTAAAGGAAAGGTTATTACCCAGCAGCCAGGTCACTACATTGAGCCGTCGTTCTCTGCCGATGGCGAGAAAGTGGTTTTCCGCAAGTTTACCGGCGGCTACTTACTAGACCCCAAATACTCGGTTGAGCCAGGAATTTACGTAGCAGACCTTGAAAAAGACACCGTAGAAAAAGTCTCTGAAGGCGGCTACAACGCGCATTTCGCGGGTAACGACGACCGAGTGTATTTCACCGAATCAGCGGGCGGCGAAGCTTACTACGAAACCCAGCTTTCAAGCGTTAACCTTAAGGGTAACGACAAGCGAACTCACCTTTACGGTGCAGATAAAGTAAGTGAGTACAAACTTTCACACGATAAGAAATGGGTTGCGTTTGTTTACCAGTTCAAAACGTACGTGGCGCCGTTTGTTGAAAATGGCAAGCGCATTACCATAGGCCCGAACATGACCTCACTGCCGGTAACGCAGCTTTCAAGCCGCGCGGGTGAGTATTTAACGTGGTCGCCTGACAACAAAACCCTTAGCTGGTTTAACGGCCCTACGCTATTTAGCCGTTCACTCGATGAAGCCTTTGCCTTTGTTGATGGCGCAGCGGAAACCTTACCTGAGCCAGTAGCTGAAGGTATGGACTTGTCGTTTACCACTAAAGCTGACAAGCCATCTGGTTACAAAGCTTTGGTTGGCGGTAAAGTGGTAACCATGCGCGATGCCGACAACACCCAAGAGGTGATTGAAGATGGCGTTGTGCTGATTAAAGACAACCGCATTGAAGCAGTGGGTAAACGTGGCGATGTGACCATTCCTGATGATGCGATGAAAATAGACACAACGGGTAAAACCATTATCCCAGGGCTTGTTGATGCGCACGCTCACGGCTCGCAGGGCCGCAATGAGATTATCCCTCAGCAAAACTGGAGTCAGTACTCGAATGTGTCGTTCGGCGTAACAACCATTCATGATCCTTCAAACGACACGACAGAAATTTTTGCTGCGGCAGAATTACAGCGTAAAGGCGATATTGTTGCGCCACGTATCTACTCCACCGGCACGATTTTATACGGTGCAGAAGGACTAGGTTACAAAGCGATTATCAATAATTATGAAGATGCCTATTTCCACGTAGAGCGCTTGAAAGAAGCCGGTGCTATTTCAGTGAAAAGCTACAACCAGCCCCGTCGCGATCAGCGCCAGCAAGTGCTGTGGGCAGCAAAAAATCAAGAGATGATGGTAGTGCCTGAAGGAGGCGGTAAGCTTCAGCAGAATCTGACTATGTTGGTAGATGGCCATACGGGTCTTGAGCACAGCATTCCTGTGGAGAAAGGCTACAGCGACGTCACTCAGCTATGGAAAGCCACAGAGTTTGGCTATACGCCAACCTTTGTTGTATCGTACGGCGGCATGATGGGTGAAGAGTACTGGTACGACAAAACTGAAGTGTGGAAGAACCCGCGTCTTCTTCGCTATACCCCGTCGACGATTCTAGACAGCCGTGCGATCCGCAGACCTACTGCGCCAGAAAATCAGTACAACCACCAAAACGTAGCAAGCTATGCCAAAGAGCTTCGAGATAATGGGGTCAGTGTACATATTGGCGCTCACGGACAGCGTGAAGGATTAGCTGCTCACTGGGAGCTGTGGATCATGGAACAAGGCGGCTTCACCCCTTGGGAAGCGCTACGCGGCGGTACTATTGATGGCGCGAAACACCTAGGTATGGGCAAAGATCTTGGCAGTATCGAAAAAGGTAAACTTGCTGACCTAGTGGTGATTGATGGCGACGTATTAAGCGACATTAGAAAGAGTGAATTCGTAGAATACACTGTACTAAATGGACGCGTATATGAGTCGGCCACCATGAACGAAGTGGGCAGTAAGAAAAAACGTAAACCGTTTTTCTTTGAGCAAGACAATGCCACCTTTATGCCGCAACAAACGGCAGATGATGTAGAAGCGAAAGCGCACCACTATCATTGGGAGCATTAATTCTGCGTCCAAAGGCCTGTAGTAATAAATAACATAAACTGGTAGGCCTTAATTAACCCAACGCTAAAGCCGACGAAAGCTTCCTGTTTCGTCGGCTTTTTATTTTCTGAATATGAAAACTTACCTGTGCATGTTTAAAACTGAGTTTAGTCTTAAGTAAAAGAGTGGTATAACTGCAGTAAGGATGGAGGGTAATATATGAACCACCCCAAATCAGATTAAAAGGACTTATTCGCCATGCAGTATTATTTGCCACTAGCATTACTGCTTAACGCACTCATTTTTGCTTCAGCTGGCGCTCAAACGAGCGAAGCCCCTACCTATTATCAAGATTGCGCCGTTCTCGATTTTGGCGAACAAGATCTATCTACGATGACAGAAGCGGAGAAAATACAAGCGTTAGACGACTCCTTATTTGGCGCGCTAAACCAAAGCGAAGAATGCATGAACGCAGCGGCGCAATCGAGCGCACAAAGCGTAGCTAGCGCGGCGGGTCAAGGTACAGGGCAAGGCGCTGGTGCGGGTAATACCTCGAGCACATCATCTTCGGGGGCAGGCGCTGGGCAGTCTAGCTCACAAAGCAGCACTGAGTCTCAAGAATCATCGACGAATACACAAACAACCACTTCAAGTTCAGATCCTTCAAAACAGTCTGTTGGAGGACAAGCGAAAGGTGGAAGTTCAGCGGTATGTGACGCCGTAATTGCCGGATTGCAAGGAGCAACAACTGAGTCTGAAAAGGCGCATTTCCAAGCATTAAAAGAGCAATACGGTTGTAAATAAAAAATCAGAGGAAGGAAAGGATATGTCTTCATTTAAACCCAAGGCCCTGTTTACCGTGGTCGCAACAGCATCGTTTATACTCTTGAGCGGATGTGGCTCAACGCAGACTAATGTCACCAGTGTAGGACCATCTATGGTAGGCCCAGGGGGCGGTCAGGCGTTAGGCGCGCAAAAAAATACCTACAACTACAACTCCGAAATTTATATGGATGTTGCCATACCTGTGTTTGACCCGGGTTTTCCAACAGAACGTGATGGCACTATCGATTACGATGAAATAGAAGAGGAAGGGATTTGGCCTCAAGTGCGTCGCTTAGAAGCTAACCGCTTTGCAATAGCAACCAAAGAAGCCCTAGGTGAAACCAAATCTTTCGGCAGCATTAACGTAACGCCAGATGCTTCTGCACTTGCCGATGTTTACGTGCTGGGCAAAATTAATTACTCAGATACTGAAACTGTAGAAATTGGCGTGAAAGTGATGGACGCTAAAAACACAGTATGGGGTGAAGAAGAATTTGAATACCGCGTAAGTGAAGGCTGGTATCGCGATGCCATGTCTCGCGGCGAAAACCCTAACGGCCCAGTTTTCGAGCAAATTGCAAAATTCGTTTATGATTTGCTTATAAAGAAATCCGATACCTACAAGCAAGAAGTGCAAATGGTGTCAGACCTGCGCTACGCACAAATGTATAGCCCTGAGTCGTTTAGCCAATACCTTACTCAAGGCAGAAGAGGTGAGATTGAGCTAGTAAGTGCGCCTTCAGATAGCGATCCAATGCTTCGTCGCGTGCGCGCCATACAGGCAAAAGATGAACAATTTATTGATAGCCTTCAAGAAACCTATGATTCTTTTTGGGTAACCACTGAAGAGCCATACCGTAAGTACCAGAAAGAGACACTTCCTGAAGCCAAGAAAATCAGAGAACTCGAATCAGAGCGCACCACACAACAAGTCACGGCAGGGTTATTCGCAGTCGCTTCAGTGCTTTTAGGCTCTAACTCTAGCTCAACGGCTGGTCAAGTAGCCGCTGCAGGTGCTGGTATTGCCGCAATTGGCACACTGAGTGAAGCAATCAAAACTAACAAAGAGCTTCACGCCCAACGGGATCTATTCGATGAAATGGGGCAAAACCTTGATATTCAGGTAGCCGATCAAATTGTTGAAATAGACAATCAACGAATTGAGCTTCAAGGCACAGCAAGCGAACAATACTACCAGCTTCGCGCTCGCCTTAAAGATATCTATGACATGGAATCCACACCAATGACTGCGCTATAAGCCCAGTCGTTGGTGTTATCAAAACCATTAAATAAGATATCTATTCTATTGTTAAGTTAGAGAGTAAAGGGTTATGCATGCCAAGCGTTGAGCAACAAATAGAGCAAAGCAGAGCAAAGAAAAAGGCACTCATAAAAAAGTCACTGCTCGGTTTTTCACTGGTCATGTTGATAGGCGTTGCAGGCGTGCTCCTTTTCTCATATATGCCTACTGTCACATCGAACGTTACGGACGCCACGGATGACACAACAGCAGTCCCCCAAACCGCAAAAGCTACACCCGCTGTGGAAGTTAATGAAGAAGAACGAAAAGCCCTTCAAATGGCGCTTAGTGAGTCAAAACAAAGTGTAAACGACTTGGTTAGTCGCGTTTCGCACTCCCAGATGTTCCTAGAAAAAGCGAGTGAAGTTGAGCGCAAGTTGAATACCGCGTTTAATGAATATGGCGCATCCAACTACGGCGCAGTTATGAATGCACTGGATGATATAAAGAGCTCAGTTAACACAATAAATACTGACTACGAAAACGCCTACACTCAACCTTATGAAGACGCCCTCCTTGCCTTCAATAATGGGAATATTTCAAGCGCGTTTAACCTAAACAAAACGTCGTTAACGATAAACCCTGATTTCGAAAAAGCGAACATTTTGCAGCAACGCATTGATGTATTTGACGAGGTGCAAGACGCCTACGAGCAGGCACGCATTGGTAAGGTCGAAAACAACATCAGCAAACAGCGCGAAGCGTACGCAAAAATAGTACAGTTAGATCCTGCCCGTAAGGACGCACAGCAAGCACTTGATGCTATTAACCGGCAATTGCAAGACAGCCGATTTGATACGCTGCTAGCTCAGGCAAATCGAGCTATTGAGCAAGGTGACTTCCCTGCTGCCGCAGAATTCCTAAATGACGCCAAGAGCCTAAAAGCTTCAAGCAGTGAGCTTGCCACCATTAGTAAAAAGCTCGCGTCTTTAATTGCTTCACAAGAGCAGCAGAAAATTGAAAATCAAGTCGCCTTGTTTGTCAGCGCAGATGAATGGCAAACCGTAAAGCTGCTAGCTAATAAAGGCCTCACTAGCTTTCCAGCCAGCCCTGCTTTACTTGAGGCAAAGCAAAATGCCGAAGCCATACTCGATGCAGAAAAAAGCTTGAGCGCTTACCAAAGGCGGCCAGAGCGTTTATCGGATAACAATGTCAGAAATCTAGCCCTTAAAGACATTGCGCGAGCAGGTTCACATGCAGAAAAAAGCGCAAAACTTCGTGCCCAAATATCTTCACTTGAGCAAGTGATCGACAATATCAATCAGCCCCGTTCCGTAACAATAACGTCGGATAACGATACCTATATTAAGGTACTTGGAGTAGGCCTCGTGGGGGAAGTAAAAACAAAAACCATTCAGCTGAAACCTGGTACATATCGCATTGAAGGGAGCCGCGAAGGTTATCGCTCAACCATTCAAGAGATTGTTGTTTCACCGTCAGACACCAACCTATCAGTACATGTTGTATGTACTGAAAAAGTATAAGGACCTATCTAGTGAGCAGTATTGATGACGCCATTGCCAAAGGAAAGAAGCGAAGAAAGGGCGTTGCTATAGCTTCATTAATAGGACTGGCCGCTGTTCTCGTTGTTTATTTTGGCTGGCTGTTTCTAACCAAAGGTTATGCCTTTGCAGTTTCCCCAGAACGTGCAGCACAAAATCCGCAATTTGCTGTTTTAAGTGGTAGTGCGATGTTCATCAGTGACAAGCTTTACGTATTTGGTAGCCATGCCAAAGTCCAGGTTTCGGCCCCAAAATATCAAGACGCCACGGTTGTTATTAACAACAACTCGCCAAGCACTATTAATGTTACGCTCGTTCCTTTACCCGCAAAAATCACCCTATCAACCTCCCCTTCGTTGAGTGAAATAACCTGGCATTTAAACGCTGAGAAAGTAGCGGTATCGAGAACCTACGTAACGGAATTAAAAAAGGGCAGCTACAGAGCGAGCGCCAGTCATCCGCATTATGAAACGGGTGAGATCCAATTTGATGCAGATATCGCGCAGGAAATTGAACAAGTTATTTCACTTTCTCCAGTTAAGGGCGCAATTAGCATAAACTCAAGCCCTTCTGGTGCCAATGTCTCCCTTGACGGTAAAGATATGGGTGTCACGCCACTTTCTATTAATATGAATGGCGGTAAGTACGAAATTGTCGTGACGAAGTCAGGGCTAGAGCCATTGGAAGACACCATTGAAGTCACTAGCCAACGCCCTAACCCGACAAGAAACTATAACCTTCAACCCCTTCAAGCACAGATAACAGTTTCGACAGACCCTCAAGGCGGCGTACTTACAGTAAATAATAAACCGACTGATACAAAATCTCGTGTGGATGCGAATACGCCACATATCGTCAAGTATGAAAAAACCGGATTCATTTCACAAAGCCAGCGGATCACGCTAGCTCCCGGCGAGAACAAAGCGCTTACCTTCAACCTTCAAGAAGAGCGAGGACAAGTGAATATAAGCGCGTCGTTAAGTGCAAAAGTTTTCATCGACGGTTCACCTAAAGGTCAAACGCCGCTTAATTTAACGCTTCAAGCTTTACCGCACACAGTAACATTCGAACGTGAAGGATATCGCAGTGTTACCAAGACTATTACACCTAGCGCAAACAAGCCGGTGAAAGTGCACGCTGATATGCTTACAGAGTTTGAAGCAAGACGGCGTGAAGGTAAGCCGCTTTTTGCAAATACACTGGGTATTCAACTTTCGCTTGTTACACCCAAAGCCTTCACTATGGGCTCTCCTGCAAACGAAAAGGATCGCCAGCGCAATGAAACGCAAAGAGACGTATCTTTTTCGCGTAAATTCTGGATGTCTAATCACGAGGTTACTCAGGCGCAGTTCGCCGCGTTCGCAGGGAAAGGGCCTAGCAGCAAGCTACCGATCACGAATGTTTCGTGGAGTGATGCGGTTGCGTTTACAAATTGGCTAAGCGAGAAGGAAGGACTAACACCGTTTTATGTTGTTCAAAATGGCAGAGTAACGGGTATTGATAAAACCTCGAAAGGCTATCGTTTACCTACGGAAGCCGAGTGGGAATTCGTTGCAAAAATGAATCGCCGAGCATCACCAACAATCTTTGTTTGGGGTAATCAGTTTAGGCTTCGCGATAAACAAGGTAACTTCGCTGATGCATCGCTAAGTGGGAAACAGACCTTCATTTTAAAAGACTACGATGACGGATTTGTCGACAAAGCCCCTGTTGGTTCGTTCAAAGCTGAACGCGGTGGATTCTACGATTTAGATGGCAATGTGCGTGAGTGGGTCCACGATGTTTACCAGAATTCACCATCAAACCAGTCTGGTACTTTTGACGACTACCTAGGCCCTGTTGGACAAGGTAAACACGTAGTAAAAGGCGCGTCGTTTCAAACGGGTCGGCTTAAAAATATTCGCGCAAGCGCGCGCAGCGGTGAGACTGAACCTGCTGACGATATAGGCTTTCGCATAGCGAGATACGAGAATTAATATGAAAAAGAAACTGATCATTGCTGCAGTATTGTTGGCCATTGCGGGCACCGCAAGTGCGTACTTTGTATCGTTAGATTCGCCGCAAGACTTTCCAACTAACATTTAACTATCAAGGAATGATGATGAATAAAGAGAATACGTTGTCAATGAACCCCAGCTTTCTTGTAAGTGGCGGGGTCTTTCTATTTATATTTGCCTTGGTACATTTCCTATTTGCCGGTGTCATTCGCCCCGCGGCCGAAAAAGTCATGGCAACGGCTGGCACAGCGTCCCTATCCTCTTTCTGGGTTATTCTTAAAGATATCGAGCAACAGGTTTGTATCTCGCTGATGCTGTTTTGCATTTTCCTAATGGTTTACAAACTTTGGAAGCTGCTGGATGAAGAAGAGATTTACTCACGAGACTTACTGCCTGAGCACAACAAAGATACGCCACTAAATGTAGATAAAGCGTTAGATGAGCTTTCGTCTTCATCTTATAGCGACACCCCCGCATACAGCACGTGGATAAACTGCATTAGACGCTTTAAAAACACACAGAACGTGCAGCATGCTGCCGATGCAATCCACGCTTCGGTAGAAAATATTGCTGCCCAGCTTGAAAGTGGTAATAACGTGATTCGCTACATAATCTGGGCTATTCCTTCGATTGGTTTCGTTGGCACTGTTCGCGGTATTGGCGCAGCCCTTGCGCAAGCAGACGCAGCCCTAGATGGTGATATCGCGGGAATGACGGCTTCGCTGGGCGTTGCGTTCAACTCTACGCTCGTCGCGCTTTTTATATCGCTTATATTAATGTTGTTAATGCACCTGTTAAATGGTCGCCAAGACACTATGGTAATTCGCACACAAGAGTCTTGTGAACACCACCTTCTGTCACACCTTCACAACTAATTAGGCGAGACAGTAATGCCTAAAGTGCGTAAAGCCGAAGACGGATTTAACCTGGCGTTTTTAGACGTTATGGCCTGTGGCCTTGGCGCGGTTATTCTTATTTTCATTCTGGTCGACTTTAAAGCGTTTACACCTACACCAACTGAAGAGAAAGAAAAATTAGAGCAGGAACTCGCCGCCGCAGAGCAAGAACAACAAAAACTCAAAAAGTCGATTGACGAATTAAACGATAAAATTGCCCTTGAGTCAGCGAAGCAAGACGATGCTCAGCAAGCGCAAGCAGATACAACGCAAGACCAGTCAAAACTACTGCAAGATATCTCTACAGAAATGGCAGTAGTGGCTGATCTTGAAAACCAGCTAGCCGCATTGTCTAAAGAAGTAGAAAAGTCAGCCAACATTCAAATGCAAGGTACCGGCGAACAGAACTACATCACTGGCATGAAAATAGAGGGCCCGGAAATAGGTCTGCTAATTGACAAAAGTGCGTCAATGATGGGCGACAACTTGGTGGATATTTTAGGCAAGTTAGCGTTGAGTGATAGCCAGAAGGTCTCTACGCCGAAGTGGATACGCACCAAACGGGTAGCCCAATGGATGCTCGCGCGAGTCCCTTTAGAATCAAGAGTCACCGTAGTGACTTTTTCAGACACCGCTACCACACTAGGCCTTCGTGATGTAAATAGTGCCAAAGTCAGCGGTTCGATGAACGCAATAGTTAAAGACCTCGGTGCTGTCGTCCCCAATGGAGGAACAAATCTTCAAGAAGGTTTAAGCATTTTATTTAAAGCTAACCCAAACATCACCGATGTGTATATTGTCACCGATGGCCTTCCTACCTTGGGTGACGGACTACCTATGAGCTGCAAAAGCTTCATTAGTAGTAAAAAGTCAATTTCATCAGATTGCCGTAAGACCTTATTTGTTGAAACCGTTAAGCGCGCTAAGAAAGGCGTGCATTACAATGTGATTTTGCTGCCCATTGAGGGCGATCCTTTTGCTTCACCTATGTACTGGGAATGGACCCGCGCAACAAGCGGCACTTTCCTATCACCTGCTCCGGAGTGGCCTTAATGCGCAAAATTCAACGAGCCCCCGTTGAGGTATTCAACATTGCCTTTCTCGACATAATTTCCTGTGCTTTCGGCGCCGTAGTTATGCTGGTGCTTCTGGCCAAAAACGGTACTGAAGACATCGAGCGCGGCCCTAGTAACGTAAGCGTTCTTATTGACCAGGTATTACAGGCTCAAGTTGATGTGGAAACGCTCAAAGGCGCACTGTCAGATAAGCAACAAGAACTGAAAGCAGCACAAAGCAAAACGGCTTCCGTCACGGAACAGAAAGACAATTTAGACTCATCGATACCACGCGCACAACAAACCATTAATCAACTGAAAGACAAAGCTTCGTCGCTGCGTAACGAAATACGCCAAGCAACCGCTATGTTAAATACGCCGAATCCGACAGATACCCCTGACGATGATGTTGGTGGAATTCCCACCGATGCTGAGTACGTTATTTTTGCTATCGATAACTCGGGTTCCATGTCCTCTGGCAGTGGTTGGAATCGCGTGATCACCATCGTAAACGACATTTTAAAAAACCATCCTAAAATGAAAGGTTTTCAGATTATGTCTGCTGACGGAAGCTTTATGTTTTCCAGTAGAGCTGGGCAATGGCTAGATGACAGACAAACAATGAGAGATACCGCAATGAGCCAAATGAAGAGCTTTAAAGGAGGGGCGAGTCAGCCTGAAGCGGGGATCCTTAAAGCCATCAAGCTGTATAAAAACACCAAGGGGCGCGTGAGTCTTTACGTGTTTGGTGATGATTATCAAAGGCCGAATTTAGATCAGATTGTAAGTCAGATTACCCAAGCTAACCAGGGTGCCAATGGACAGCCTGTTATTCGTATACACGGCGTAGGCTTTAGCCGAAGTAATGGAAACGCACAGCGCTTCAGTGCATTTATGCAGGCGGTGGCGAAGCGAAACCGCGGCGCTTTCATCGGCCAATATTTTTAGTCTCTATTGGCCGATGAATCGCCTCGTTGGCCAAGGTTTTATCTGTTTCGGCCATACTGTTCGTGTGACGACACCCAGTCTGACGAACTAATGGCTGATGCTAGTGATATCTCTCCAGCCAACACCACAGACGCCACAATTTCTGCAAATTTATACACGCGATCTCGCCCGTAGCAATCCAGCAACTCTAAGCACTCGCGCTGTGTACCTATTCCTGTACCACCGCCATACGTCGCTACGATGAGCGATGGAATGGTAATAGACACGTACAGGTCACCGTCGTCTGTTAATTCTGAATACATCATTGCCGCCGACGATTCAGATACGTTTGCAACATCCTGCCCTGTGGCGATAAACATAGCAGTAATACCGTTTGGTGAATGCAGACCCGTGTTATTCACACCAGACAAGAAAGATCCTACGCCAGCTACACGGCCGTGATAATCTATCTGTTTGGGGTCTACGCGCATTACTTCTAATAAATGTTCGCGTTTAATAGTGGCTTCAGCTGTCACCCGTTTACCACGGGTACGCATAATATTTATTTGAGAGGCCTTTTTGTCTGTAGCAAAGTTAGACTCAAGGTAGAAATTCTCTATCCCCTCATAATGATCAAGTATCCACCCGCATGCTGCGAAGGTAGCACGGCCAACCATGTTTTGACCCGCTGCGTCACCGGTCTTAAAGTTAAAACGCAAAAACGCAAATTTGTTCGATAGGAAATGGTCGATATACGTCAGCTTAGCAATACTTGAGGTCGCTTCTGCTTCTTCCTTAATCTTTTCAAAGTTTGCTTTAATCCATTTAACGAAATCTCTGGCACCTCGTGCATTTTCAAAAATAAATACAGGGGCTCGCTGCATAGCATCGTCGACGACCGTTGCCGTTACGCCACCGCTCATGTTAAGCAGCTTCATGCCTCGGTTGTACGATGCCACCAGCGTACCTTCGGTAGTCGCTAACGGCACGACAAACTCCCCTTGTGCATGCTCTCCGTTTATCTTCAACGGCCCTGCAATACCAATAGGAACCTGCGCCACGCCAATAAAATGCTCAATATTCCCCTTAAGCGCTTGTGGGTCGATTGAGTACTTACCTACGTGATCAATTTTCTTTCCGGTGGCGCTTTCGAAATATTCTTGGCGTGTTTTTATAATACTTTCGCCGTAGTCATCCATGTCGTCACGAGGAATAAAAGCGCTGCGTTGTCCTGGCGCAGTAATATTGTCTTCCACTTCAAATTTAAGCTTTCCAAAAGGCGAAGCAGAAAAGCAAATACCCAGTTTTCGCTTTTCTGGGCACGGCGCTTCATCAATATCTAAATGCACGGTAATGGTTTGACGCAAGCCAAAGGGCTCTCCGTCTGATTTATTTAATGCTTCTACGGAAATACTGGAGTCGGGAGTTAACTGGAGTGAAATTTTATGCTCTGGAATTTTTTCGCCATCAAGAGATATCCACTTTACTTCTTTAATGGTTGCGTCTTTCAATCTGTTTTTCAGAGAAAAAGATAAGCCTTTATCTGTCTTCGTAAGACTTGCGCGTGTATAGAGTTGCTTTAAAAGTATGCTGGGCACAAACATGAGGCTTCCTTCTGTGTGTTTTTACCGTGTTATTTTCATATTCCTTTGTTTTTTATAGCACATTCTTTATACAGCTCTATGACTTCTTTGTATTTTACTGGCAATTATTTGTGTCTGAATCACTTCTAAATTTGAGCCAGCCGCTTTCAAAAATGCGCCAACACCAGTGAAACCGTGTGCTACTGAAATATAGACCTTAGCAGTAATTCATCAAGTTCCCAACCCACCTAAAGTGAACACCGTCACCGCAGTAATGTTGACCACAAGGTATCTGGTAGTAACAAAACGGAGGCGTCAAGGACTGTGATGCCAAGGAGAAAAAGCCTAAACGGAAGTGGCGGCCAGATACCTTTAACGTGACCCAAACAAAGTTAGATAAGCACTGCAACGCAAATGCATAAACAAAAAAGGAATGGAGATGAGAACAGGACTGTTTAGAAAGGAAGTCATTGATGAGCAATCAAATGCTGTTGATGGACGTTTTTTAATGACCCCAAAACCTGTTTATTCTGCAATAGCTGGCCTGCTTGTGGTCTGGATTTTGGCAGTGATTATTTATCTAAATACGGGAAGCTACGCACGAAAGGCATCAGTGAGTGGATGGCTGGAACCCAGTCATGGCGTTTTTAAGCTCTATGCCGATGCAAGGCGCGGCAAAGTACTTGATGTATTGGTCAGTGAAGGTCAATTAGTGAGTAAGGGCGCGCCGCTAATTAAGATCAACTACAGTAGCGATGATGCATCAGGTAATAAAGTTAGCACGCAGTTGCTCGCTGAGCTTGAAGCAAAGCAGCATCGAACACGTCAAAGTATTCAACGTCTTGATGTGTTGCATAGAGCGCAGCGACAAGGCTTAGAAGAACAGCTAAGCCAAGCCAAACGGGCATTAACGGCTTTAGACGCCATCGTTGAATTGTCGCAAACCCAGTGGGCACTAGCACTAAAGCAGTGGGAGAAAGCGCAAACCTTACTTAATCAAGGGCACATTAGCCAAGCAGACTATGAAAACCATACGCTACAAAGATTGACCGCCGAACAACAGCTTACGTTGGCCCAAAAAGACCAAAATGACGAAAAGGCGAATATCGCTGCTCTCCACCATGAACTTGCCACTTTGCCTCAACAGCAGGCCAATGAAATGGCAAACGTGGAGAACACCTTGAGCGATCTCACGCAGCAAATAGTAAGTCACAAGAGTAACGCAGAAGAAACGATTTATGCGCCTCACAATGGCGTGATATCCGGCCTTCAAGTAAAGGCGGGATATACCATCGATAGCTCTCGCCCGCTTCTTACCTTACTGCCTAAAAATGCTGACATTCAAGCGCGTATTGCAGTTCCCGTGCGGTCTGCTGGATTTTTACGCAAAGGCCAAGCCCTGCATATTCGATACGACGCATTTCCTTATCAAAAATTTGGTGTGCAGTCAGGCGAGATAGTGAACATTTCACCTTCGTTGGTGCTACCTGGTGAGCTTACCGACATCCCTATTTCTATTAGTGAACCCGCTTATCTTGTTACTGCAACGCTAAATACAAAAGAAATATTGGCTTATGGAAACAATATTTCATTGAAAGCTGGGATGACATTTTCTGCAGACGTAGATCTAAGTCAACGTACGTTGATGGAGTGGTTAATGGAACCACTGTATAGCATTACTGGGAAGCTGTAATCATGATGAACATTACGCACCCACTTTCAACGCAAAGCCTTTATACAAAAAAGCGTGTGCCCGTTGTACTACAAAGCGAAGCAGCTGAGTGTGGACTTGCTTGTATGACTATGATTGCGCAGTACTATTCTGATAAACGTGATCTAAATGCTCTACGTCAGACTATGTCTGTGTCTCTACGAGGCACTACGTTAAAAGACGTAATGCACATTGCCAGTGATTTGGGTTTCCAAACCCGCGCCATCAAGATAGAAATGGAGCACTTGGCGCAATTATCTTGCCCTGCAATTCTACATTGGAACATGAATCACTTTGTTGTGTTAACTAAAGTGAAAGGAAAAACCCTTACCATTCACGATCCTGCCCTTGGAGAAAGAAAGCTCACTTATTCTGAGGCATCGAAGTACATTACGGGTATTGCACTTGAAGTCACGCCTAGCGACACATTTAGTCCAAAGAAGTCCGCGCCACGCTTGGGTCTTAGTCAATTTTTCACTAGAACAACAGGGTTTAAGCGCAATCTTCTAACCCTCTTTGCGTTATCGATTGTGTTGCAGTTATTTGCACTGGCTTCACCCTATTACATGCAAACAGTCGTAGATGATGTATTGATTTACAACAACGATGCTTTACTGAAAGCACTGGCACTAGGGTTTGCCCTACTACTAATAATAGAAACTTTTACTAGCGGGATAAGAAAGTTCGTTATTCTGTCGGTGTCGTCTCGCCTTCAACTTCAAATGTCGGCGTCGGTATTTAAGCACTTATTATCGCTTCCCTTGGACTACTTCGACAAGCGACATATTGGCGATGTGGTATCCCGCTTTGGCTCACTGGCGAGTATTCGTGAGTTCTTAACCACTGGCCTGGTTACTGCGCTGTTAGACGGGCTTATGGCAGTGATCACGCTCGCAGTAATGATTTTATATTCGCCCAAACTCACGCTGGTTGTAATGGCAATCATGCTTGCCTACCTCGCCGTTCGTCTTGGACTGCTGCCGTTTATTAAACGTCTTACCACTGAACGCATTGCGCTTGCAGCATTAGAACAAAGTCACTTTATGGAAAGCGTACGCGCTATCCTACCTATTCGCGTATACAGCCAAGAAGTACAGCGCCACGGGCAGTGGCAAAACAAGCTGGTCGCCACGCTAAACAAAGACATCACTCTTGGAAAGATCAACATAGGCAGCGCACTGACCAATCAGCTATTGTTTGGCGCTGAAAATTTGGTCGTTGTGTATATTGGTGCCAGCCTGGTTATGGAAGGAACCCTTTCGATAGGGATGCTGCTGGCATTTATGGCGTACAAAGCTCGCTTTGTCAGCGCATTAGATGGCGTAGTTAACAAGCTGATTGAGCTTAGTATGTTAGGTGTTCACTTCAACCGCTTAAGCGACATTTTACTTACATCATCACAACAGAAGCCTCTGTCGTTAAAAACTCAGGACGATACATTTGAAAAACAAAGCGTTCATTTTAGCAATGCAGACGTTCCCAACTCATCCACGTCCAACTCACTTGCACCTAACGTTTTAACGCCTGATGGCGCAAGTACGCCCTCGCTTCTTGATGCCAAAACTCGCCCTATAGCGCTTAAAGCGACGGCGCTCAGTTATCGCTACAGTGAAACCAATGCGTGGGTGTTTAAAAATCTAATGTTCTCGGTACATAGCGGAGAGATCGTCGCAATCACAGGCGATAGCGGCTGTGGAAAAAGCACAATGCTTAAGTGCCTGATGGGACTGTACCCTGTTTCAGAAGGCAATATCGAACACCCAAGCTCTACAAACCCAGTCATCGCGTCAGTGCTTCAGGAGGATACCTGTTTAAGCGGCACCATCGCGCAAAATATCTGTTGTTTTGAAGAAGCTCCCGACCTCAAGAAAATGGTTTACGTCGCTCAGCTTGCCTGTATCCATGAAGACATCATGCAGATGCCTATGCAATACCACTCCTTGGTCGGTGATATGGGTAGCAGCTTAAGTGGTGGTCAAAAACAGCGTCTGCTTCTTGCAAGAGCGCTTTACCAAGAGCCAGACATTTTATTTTTAGACGAAGCAAGCAGTCACCTAGATATGGAAAACGAGGCTCAGATAAATCATCACCTTAAGTCTCTAAATATGACGCGAATTATTGTGGCACATCGCCCTCAATCAATTGCCATGGCAGACAAGGTTTATCGTCTGGAAAACGGCAACTTACATCTATGCCCTCCCACTGAAGTAACAGGAAGCGCAACATCAGGTAAACACGGAGAAACACTATGAAAACACATGAAATCAGAGAACCCGCAGTATTGATGACAGCAGCTGAACGCATGCAAATAGATGCGAACGGCATTACCGCTCGGAACAGCGTTATCCCTATTGACTGTTTATCAAAACGCGAACTACAAGTTGCACACAAAATAATGGAAGGACGCTCAAATAAGGTTATTGCCTCAGAGCTATTCATCAGTGAAAGGACAGTCAAATTTCACTGCGCCAACATTTACAAAAAGCTCAACATTAGCAACCGTTCTGTGCTTATTGCCTGCTGTTTTAGAACCCTTTACCAAGAAGTGGCTTCGCTGTAAGCGTGTCCACTTCATTACTCACCACGCCACTACAAGGAGCGTACATTATGAAAAACCATCCATTAACTCAGAACCAACCAGCAAATTCTAAGCTTACCACCGTTGCTGAATCTCAGCTATTTGAGGTATCCGGCGGACTACGAGCTCGCCTAAGTGAAAGTGTGCCGGTAGTCGATCCAACACCTAAAGAGCCCGTTTACATAACCATGGCAATTGGTGAAGGCGGCGGCAAACTACCTGATATTTTGTCGTAACTTACCGCCTATCAAAGTCAACACATGGATACGGTTTAGGCAGTATCCCATGTGTTGCTTTAAGGGCTACTAGATTCTTTGAACACTTACAACGCTAGCAAGGAACGCAAATGCACGTCGCACTACTAGGCAGTGAGCAAGACCCACAAATTCAACATATAGCCAAAGCACTTCACCAAAATAACACGCCCTTTTATTTCGCCAATACACAACATTTTGGTTCTACATGGAAGATCAGCTATGACCCTGACTTCGATGACGGGCTAATTCATTTCAACTCGCCTTCGCTTTGCGACCAACCTAGAGTTACGTTCTCGAATACCCAAGCCGCTTATTGGCATGAGTACCTACCTGGCATACCGCTAAAAGTCCCAAGTGATAATGCTAAAAACGATGCCAGTGCAGATGCTCAAACACAAGGTGATAGACCTCATGATAGTGAATCTACTTTGCTAGAAAACGCAGGGTGGGTTGAGCAAGAGCGAGCAAGTACGCTACTTTGCTGGTTCAGCTATAGCGACATTAAATGGGTGAACTCTATCGACGCTGTTCGAAGCCACCAGTGTAAACCTTATCAATCGCGTATTGCTGGCAAACTAGGAGCACATATTCCCTACACCTTTGTTGGCAATGCACCCGAGGTTGCTTCGCAATTTTGTAACAATATGCGAGACGTTATTTACAAGCCCGTACGCGGCGGTCGAACTGCGCAGTTTGTGAATAAACAACCAAACATGCGCCCGTTACTCAATGCGCTTTTAGGTGAGCGCCCTGTTACCTTTCAAAAATATATTGCAGGCGTGAATGTACGAAGCTATGTGCTTGGCAATGACGTACTCAGCGTACAAATCGACTCAAGTGAATTAGATTACAGGAATGACGACAACGCCAGTGTGTCAGTAACCCTAGTCCCCAGAGATGTTCAGCAGCTAGCTGTCAAAATATGCAAAGCATTAGGTATGCACTGGTGTGCGATAGACTGGCGTAAAAGTGCGAAGGAAAATACTTTTTTTTAGAGGCCAACCCCAGCCCTTATTTTTTGAAAATAGAAAACGATACTGGCTTGGATATTACGAGTAGGCTTATAGAACTTCTGTCAGATACAACGTTTAGCTGAGCTCCTCATCAAAGTAGCAGACCACATCTCTGTGATCTGCTCATGGCTTATAGTTACGGATTCTTTGTGAATCTCTGAAGATCCACTATTGAAATATTGTGCTCTCGTGTATAAACCCCTATCGGCCTTTGATCAAGGTCGTATAGTCTGAAGCTGAGCGCTCTGAAATCGTTGATGTAAACCGTTCCTAGCCCTGCTTCTGGGTCTAACCACACATCAAGTTTAACGTCAGAGGTTAGTTCCATAGGTACTGCGACTTGAGCATCTAAACTTCCGGAACTCACTTCTTCACCGTCACTGACCGCAGGTAAATCAGCGGCTCTAAACTGGTCGGCCAAAAGATAGGGTAGCGCTGTATCTGTACCGTCATCTGAATGTTGATCTATCAATCTGATAACGGCGGTTTGTCCTATAAGATCACTGACATCCCAAGTGGCCCATTCCATTCGAAACTTATCATCCGCCGTTTTCTCAGCATTAACGCCTGACTGGCTACGCACGACTTCTCCGTTTACCATCAATGCAACAGCGGTTGCATTAGCGCTGTCAAACGGGTTGGAACCACCGCCAATTAAGAAGTTTATGTAGGGTTTGGTAATTTCAAAAGACGGAGAGTCTGCACTTCCAGTTGCCCCGAAGCCAATCCAGCCAAGGGCAGTTCCGTCTTCCTCAAAACCGTCACCAAAGCTTGAAAATACCCTTTCACCCACGTTGTTAGCGACATCACCACCCCACCAGCCGCCATCAAGCTTTACGAAATCGCCAGTGACGTTTGTGAATTCATGCCCTGACAACGTACCGTGCTGTCCGCAGCAAAATTCAAACCCCGCTATATTTTGTTCAGGAGCCTCTGCTCTGACGAAAAGCGGCTCACCTTCAAGGGCTGGAGTGGGAGTTACGCTCGCACCACCCGTCGGAGGTGTGTCACCAAAATAAAATGATGCTTTATTGCTGTTGGTGTCAAATTCAAGTCTGGCCACCTGCTCACCTTCTCCCTCAGTGGGGAAGTAAATTCCGAATCTACCGCCTGATGCTTCACTTCTTACCGTCATCGACAGGCGATTTTTTTCGCTCACTGTGTCTAACGTAAAAGCAGAGGATGACATCAATGAGATAGGGGCAACACCTGATACCGAGCCCTCCTGTTGCTGTATATCGGTAGAGATAGGCTCCGCAAACTCCGTTTTGTAAGAATGCGGAATCATCACTGCTAACTCACCAGAAGAGGTTTGATGCAATTGATGAATCGCCAAGTCGCCGCCAAACGTTCCCACACCGGCATTAGTTCTGGTAATTTTATGAGGTATCCAGCCGAACATAAGCGTCGCGTCTTCTGAAGATGCTGTGCGGCCAGCATAATAAAACTTGCCATCAAGCGACGCATAGTTTCCAAGCTCCCACCCAGCACTCGTCTGATGCAAATACTTGATATCCCTTTCGCCGTCATTCTGATCTGAAAACACCATGAACTGATTGTCACCAAAATCAATCCAGTCCGGCACTTCAAGGTTAAGTGGCGTATTCATCATAAACAGGGGGTCTTGCGCTGCCCAAGTTATAAGATTGTCAGAAGTATACAAGCCAATTGCCGCTTGCCCTTCAAAGCGTGTGGTAATAAGCATCCAGTAGTTATTGGTTTCCTCATTCCAGAATACTTTGGGGTCACGGAAGTCAA
The DNA here is from genome assembly GCF_022348265.1 of Alteromonas sp. Cnat3-28. Lineage (NCBI taxonomy): Bacteria > Pseudomonadati > Pseudomonadota > Gammaproteobacteria > Alteromonadales > Alteromonadaceae > Alteromonas > Alteromonas sp. Cnat3-28. Next base: position 122,941 of record NZ_JAKREY010000007.1, on the reverse strand, counting down.
AATCGCTATATCCATTACTTCCCGTAAAGGCATCCTCTGGGATTTTAGTAAAGTTTGTAAGCGTGTTGTCTGTCGCCACGGCATGCATTGTTGCCTCCACTGGATTGAAGTCAGCATTGTGGCCCGTAAAGAAAATATGCGTCTGACCCTCTGCATCTTCTACAACACTGCCTGAGCCCGTCCACTGGTCTTGCGTATTGGTATCTCCAGTAGCTTCAAGCACCCGCTGGGGAAAGCTAGCCTGCTGAAGGTTGCTCGTTTTAGTGAGATACCAATCATGAAATGCGGTATCTATTAAATAATAAATGTAGAATTCACCATCACGGAAATACGGATTTGGGTCGGCCATTACCAAAGGTAAAGACACGTCATGGCCTTCTGGCATGCTCACCAAATCGAGTTTATTTGGCTCTACTGCCGCAAAATCGGCAAGTCTGACTTCATCTAGCATGATGAAGGCGAGACTACCGTCATCTCCTCCTTCGTGCTGGTCAATAATCTCCAGTACAGCGGTCTGCCCTTGCAGTGCACTCACATCCCACGTATACCAGTCAAGCTGCGACTCTAGTCCATTCCCTACGCCCTGACGCACTATTTTGCCATTCACTCGCAACACCACTGCCGTTGCATTGTCACTGCGAAAGTCGTTGGTACCGCCACCTACTAAAAAGTTTAAAAATTTGTGTGTAATTTCAAAAGGAGGCGTGCTTAACGTGCCAGTAGCTTCATCTCCAATCCAGCCAAGTCCGGTGCCGTCTGCTGAAAAACCATCCCCGCGACTGGAAAAGATTCGCTCGCCCTGATGGTTGACAATATCAGCAGCCCACCAGCCACCATCAAGCTTGACCATTTCTCCCGTAGCCAAGAAATCGTGATTTGCGTAGGTGTTAAATTGACCACAGCAGAACTCGAACCCAGCGATATTCTGGCTAGGATCTGAAACACGTCTAAATGCAGAGATTCCCTCCACCTCTGGTTCGACAGAAATATTTACCGACGTTAACAACTGACTGCTTGCTTCTGGAAGGGCGGCCGCTTCATCTGATATACGAAACTCATCAGCCAATAGATAAGGTAAAGCAGTATCAGATTTGTCATCAGGGTGGTGATCGATAAAACGAATTTTCGCGGTCATACCAAGATAATCGGCCAAATCCCAGCTGACCCATCTCATACTCATAGCTGTGTCGTCACCGCTAGCCTGCAACACTATTTCGTCATCAACAACCAGCGCTACCGCCGTGGTGTTGGATTCCGACACACCATTTGCGCCACCACCAACAAGAAAGTTTATAAATCGTTCGGATATTTCAAATGATGGACTTTCCATCGTGCCAACTGCACTAAATCCTATCCAACCCAGTGCTTGGTCACTACTATCGAATCCATCACCAAAGCTCGAGAAAACCCGTTCTCCGATAACGCCGGCAACATCGGCTCCCCACCAGCCTCCGTCTAATTTGTCGAAGTCGCCAGTCACGCTTTCAAATCCGTGTTCAGCGTAGGTATTATACTGTCCACAACAGAATTCAAAGCCCGAGAGCACCTGTTGATTATTTTCGGGGTTGTTAAAAAGAGGTTGACCAGAAATCTCTGGGTTGTCTGTGATAACGATATCTTCATCAGGCTGTTGCTCTTCGGGAGGATTCCCACCGCCAATTACATCAGAGGGGCTCTGCCCTTCTTGTAAAACAATTAACTCTGCCTCAACCTCATTTTTATCAGTATCACTATCGGAACATGCTGAAAGAGAAGCACTTACCACTAAAATGAGTCCTGATAATTTCCACCCTCTGTTAGTGGGTTTTAATATTTTCATGGTTTTCCTCCATAGCCCCCTGTAAGGCTATGTCCGTTTACTTTTAATTGGTTATGTCAAAATCGTACGGCTGTTCTTTGACATTCTTTTTTGGGTTCTCACACAAATAAACAACGTTGTCTTTAAGATATTAATGTCAGCCGTACATTAACTCAACATTTTTTTTACATTTTATGAGGCTGATAAAAATCGTCGCGGCTATTACCAGTTTATTCAAAAGTGTGATAAAAGTGTTAAGCGTTAGCACATTGATATTGATGAAAAAATTTTTGGGAATAATCTGCTATGGTGACGATAAAAGACGTAGCTGCACATGCAGGCGTCGCATTCAAAACTGTTTCTAGGGTAGTAAATAACGACCCCACAGTTAAACCCAAGAATAGGGAGAGGGTGCTTAAGGCAATCGAAGAACTCGGATATCGTCCCAATCGCGCAGCACAAATGACCCGTCGCAAGAAATCTGGCGTTGTAGGCTTTATTGCAGATGAGCTACTCAGAGTGCCTTACACTTTTGACCTTATTAGGGGGGCGCAAGATCTTGCATGGCAGCACAATAAAGAGTTGATGGTACTCAACGTAAACGTGAATAAGTACAGCGTTGAAGGAGCCGTAAATCACCTTTTTGAGCACCGAGTGGAAGGGATCATTTATGCCGCAATGTACCATCGGGAAGTTCGTCTACCGTCTCAGTTTTCAGAAGTCCCTACAGTGCTTGCTAATTGCTTCGATAGCGATGGTAAATTCCCCTCTATAGTCCCCGACGAACAAGAAGCCGCACGGGAGATTACGGCGAACATACTGAGCAAGGGCTATAAACGTATTGCTTTTTTGAACCTGAATGAAAATATCATTGCCGCCAAGCTTCGTAAAAAAGGGGTTGAGCAGGCGTTTGCTGACGCCAAACAAAGCCCTGACAATCTTGTAATCGAGTCCGTCATTATTGGCGACGAAAATGAAGAGCGCTCAATTACCCGCAAACGCGCAGCAGAATTAATTAAAGACTTTAAACCTGACGCTATTCTCTGTGGTCAGGACCCAATGGCCATGGAAGTCTACTTTGTTGTTCAATCTCTTGGGCTTCAAGTGGGTAAAGACATTGGAATAGGCAGCTTCGATGACTGGGATATCATCCCTTCTCTTTTACAACCGGGGCTAACAACCATGGCACTTCCTCATTACGAAATGGGTAAATGGGCGTTTAATTATCTACTTACAGAAAGAACAGACAAGACGCGCGAAACCGCGCGTTTTTCTCTTGTCAGCCGTCAGTCGTTTTAACTGTTACTAACGTTTCAGGCTTAGCATTTTCCAGAAGCCAAAAAGAAACAACAAGGTTAACCGTGACCGCACAGCCAAGGAGTAAGTAAGCATCTGCGAATCCCAGTGTGTCGTAAAGCTCCCCGACTGGCGATGAGAGAAGTGTTGTTACTACCTGAGTAAATACGTGAAAGCTAACGAGGTAAATCGTCGCCGATAACCTTGCGTCAAAATTCGCTACAATGTACTTGAAAATCGCGACCAATAAGATCGGAAGCTCTAATGCATGTAGCAATTTGACCAATGAAATGGACACAGGGTCGGCAACCAGACCAGAAGCCAACATTCGACTGGCCATGATGGCCCCACTTAACAGCAAGCCCTGTTTTGGACCTATTCGATTGACAATATAAGGAGCAACAAACATCATCCCTGCTTCAACGAATACCTGCAGTGAGTTCAAATAACCGTAGAACCTGTTTCCTTCCTCTGGCGAGGTAAATAACGATGCAAAGTAAATAGGGAATTGCTGATCGTATATTTGATATAGGCACGATACGCCCATCACATACACACTTAAACGCCAAAACTTCTTCTGCCCAAAGAGCGACCAAACATCTCTTAAATTGACTTTGCTGTTTGAAGACGACGCCGTGCTCGCAGATTTAGGCAACCAGAATAGACAGATGACAAACGCCAGTCCGCTGATGGTTGCAAGCGCAAAATTCAGCCTAGGGTCAACATTAAAAAGACCACCAGCAATAAACGTCGCGCTTGCCCAGCCTAGCGACCCCCATAATCGGGCTTTACCAAACTCAACATTATGTTGCCGACCAAGCCTTTCAATAAACGCTTCAAGCGTTCCCACCGCGGCACCAAAGGATAACGCGCTATACACCGCGCCCACTACTGCGCCGAAAAAGAAGAAAGATTCTAGCAACGGCTGATAGACAAAGATAAAGAATGGACCCACACCAGCCATGAGGATACCTAACATAAACAAAAGCTGCTTGCCGGTTCCTAACCTGTCCTGAAGAACACCATAAACGGGCATTATGAATAAGGCAGCCATCGCATTGGTCGCAAAGACAACGCCCGTCTCCCTTCCGGTTAACCCTAGGGTTTGGTTTAGCCATAACGGAAAGAGCGAATAGCAAAACGACCAGGTCAGGAAAAACGCAAAAAACGTTAATGCGGACGACCAGTATGCTGAGTTTGACTGCCACTTCATAATAATACCCTAGGCATAATACCTAATTAGAAGACCACACAGAGCCCAATCGGTCGATTGATAGCTGGTGTATTGATTGACTGTTAGGCGCTACGCGTAGCGTTTCGTAAACAGTCTTGGGAAACACTAGCGCCGTCATAACGGTAGTGCCATTGTCAATGAACAATTCCAATGATGAGCGGTCGACAATTATTGTGACGTTATATGAGTCGCTTGTCTTTGTTAACTCTGCCTTCTGGACTTTTCCAAAATGCTCATTGAATGATGTTTCTCCAGAGTGACTTCGGTTTAGTGATACCAAGGATCGTTGTTGATCTACTTCAATATCAACAAATTCACCGCTTTGGTTTTCAAGTCGAATCGAAATAGGTGAAGGTGAATTCCCCTGAACATCGAAAACGTAGCGAAGCGCCGATTCCCTGCCGTTGCTATCTAGAGAAGAAAGGCTCATTGCTTGTCCTGCCTTCAAGATTGGCGACTTAGTAGACGCTTCAACTAATCTATCCACTTCGTCTACCAACTGACTACGGACACGGAGTCCTTTGCTAGTTTTAACGAGATGCAGCGTGCGAGGTAGTGTCATCGCACTACGCCATATTTCTGTCGGTACATCATTTGCGTATAACCAATTGCTCATCCATCCCATGAAAATATGACGTGATTCATTACTTTCTGGCGATTTAAAAAAAGTTACCCCTGCATAATTGTCTGTACCGTGATCCAGCCAAATAGCGGGCTCAATTCGATTTGTTGCAGGCTTGCTCGCAAACACAATATCGTCAATGTAAGTGTGTCCCCAGCTTTCGGACTCGTTATCGATAATCCTCAAAAATGCGGATTTGCCTTGCCACTGACTCACATCCCAGCTCGCATAATGGAGCGTTTCTCGATTAAGGCCTGTTTCAGATTTTACTATATTGCCTTCCACCACGAGTTGAACGCCAACCCTGTCTGGATGATGGCCGCCACCAATTTTAAAGTTGATATAAGGTTCAAAGATGGTGAACGTTTCCGACGTCAGCGTTCCTTGCGCACGATCTTCATCTGCAAAACTGTTTACAAGATAATCACCAGAGTAACCAGTGGGGGGCGGCTGGTTGGCATGTCCACCTTCGGTGGGAGCATCAACAAAGGCATTACCTTGCTGCGTCCACTTGTCGGCTCCATCTTCAAAATTATCAAAGACCGTGCCTTTTGGAAAATTAGCCACTGCAGGTGAGAGTTCGCTTTGCCACTTAGCATCTAATACGAATTCTTTGCCGTCGAAATCCCCAACAAAGTATTGGGTTGCCGAGCCTCCATTTGGGCCGCCTGGCGATATACTTACCAACAATACATATCTAGATTCATCAGTTCCTTCGACAGGCAATAGCAGCAGTTCCGGACACTCCCACACACCGCCATGACTACCTATTTCTTCACCGAATGTGCTTTCTAACGACCAGTCAATCAGGTTATCTGAACTGTAAAAACCAATATGATCTTTTTGTGCTAGCACCATCACCCACTTTCCTGACGGTTCATGCCACATGACCTTTGGGTCGCGAAAATCTTTTATGCCCGGGTTGTCAATAACAGGGTTATTGACATACTTTTCCCACGTCCGGCCTTTATCTAAGCTGTAAGCCAGTGCTTGGGTTTGGTAGTCAATTCTTCCCTGTTTCTCCATTGACGCATTGTGATAGGTATACAACGCAACAATAGGGGGATTATCTTTGCTTCCCAAGCCACTGGTGTTCTCGACATCGACGACTGCACTTCCAGAGAAAATGGTGCCAAGCTCATCAGGGTAAAGGGCTATTGGTAACTCCTCCCAATGCATGAGGTCCTTACTCACAGCGTGCCCCCAATGCATAGGACCCCAGATGGAGGCATTGGGATTATGCTGAAAGAATAGATGATACTCGCCATCGAGATAAAACATACCGTTGGGATCATTCATCCACTTTTCTTTAGGTGAGAAGTGGATCTGGGGACGAAAAGCTTCGTTGCGAGCGGCCTCGACCATAAGAGTCGAGTCCTCGGGAAGTGGACTAATTTGATTCATGGAACATCCAACAAGAGCTGAAGAAATAATAAGACCTAATAGTGTTTTCATAGTTAAAATGCCTCTATTTTGATAACGCTGCAGACACATCCTCAAGCGTTTTCCCTTTCGTTTCTGGCATCATGAATCGAACAAAAATAAGCTGTAAGAACATCGCAAATGTGAAGAACGCGAAGACCTGGCTGGCAGAAAAGGCGGCTAATACCTGTGGCATTAAAAGCGCGATCAGCGCAGCAAAAACCCAATGTGTACCGCTTCCCAATGACTGTCCTTTAGAGCGCACGGAATTGGGGAAAATTTCTGCAATAAAAACCCAGATAACGGCGCCCTGCCCAACCGCATGAGACGCGATGAATACGAACACTGCGCCAACCACAATGGTGCCGCTAACCTGGCTACTGAAAGCCCATGAAACGGTTGCTAAAGACAGGATGTAACCGATAGAGCCAATGTACATTAATGATTTTCGCCCAAGCCTATCTATCAGGCTTAAACCCACCATAGTAAATACCAGGTTCACCAATCCGACCCCCGCGGTAGAAAGCAAAGCAGCGCTGCCGTCTAAACCCGCCATATCAAATACTCGTGGTGCATAATAGATAATGAAGTTAATGCCTGATAGTTGGTTAAATGCAGCAAGTAAAAAGGCCAGTAATACCGGAAATCGGAATTCAGGTTTAAATAAAGACTCTCTTTTACGCCCTGCCTTATCAGCTTTTATCGCACTGATAGTTTGTTCAACATCCTCACTCTGAAGCGCTGAAAATACTTGCCGAGCACGGGCTTCGTCATCGCGATGCAGCAACAACCAGCGAGGACTTTCTGGTGCTTTGAGTACCATCAAGAAGTAGATCAAAGCTGGAACGGCTTCAACTCCCAGCATTACTCGCCAGTCATCGACAATAACGCCCGAGAGCAAATAATTTGAAAGAAAAGCGATGAGGATCCCAAATACTATTTGAAACTGATAGGTTGCGACTAGCCGCCCCCTGATTTTGGCTGGTGCAATTTCAGAAATGTAAGCGGGTACAGCGATTGAAGATACCCCCACTCCTAAGCCTCCGATAAACCGAAGAGTAGCAAAGGTATACGGATCCTGAGCGAGTGCTGAACCTATAGCAGAGAGTAGATAGAGGACGCCAATAAGAACTAACGTCTTTTTGCGCCCAAGCCTATCGCAGGGCCAGTTCCCCATCAACGCGCCAATCACCGTTCCCCACAGAGCAGAAGACATGACGAACAACCCATGAAAAAGGGGCGTAGTGTCCCACAGCGCTTGAATGGATTGGTCTGCTCCAGATATCACTGCGGTGTCGAAACCAAATAAAAATCCGGCTATTGCAACAGTGAGTGACCAGTAAACTATTTTGTTCATGATATATATTTTTACCTCTTAACCACTTTAGGAATACCGGGCTTAATAGCCCGGATTCTGTATATAAATTCCGCCACTCAAATTAATCTGCTGATTAGGGATTGGGAGGTATTCATGCTTATTTTTAGTAAATGCAGCGTCTTCCAAGTAGGGCTTTCTGCCGCGCTCAGTAGTGAGGTATTCGTCAATGGTCTCTTTAGCCACGCCCCAGCGAACCAAATCGAAAAATCGATGACCTTCTAGCCCTAGCTCAACGCGCCTTTCCCAGCGCAGTGCCTGCCTTGCTTCTGCTTTACTGGTAAATGTGTCGTAAGTGCCAATACGGTATAAGCTCGCATCGTTCAATCTCGCCGTGCTGGCTGCGGCCCGCTCTCTAAGACGATTGATAATCGGGGTTGCTTCTTCCCAGCGGTCGAGCTCTATCAGCGCTTCTGCTTTCCAAAGCAATACATCGGCATAGCGTACTAATACGGTATTTAGAGAGAATATTGGGAAAGGACCGTTCTCACCCCGGCAGTCACACTCTGGGTGTTCTAAGTCTTTCATTCCCGTGTAATTGCCATAGATACCTGGTGCACGTGCCCAGCTGTCGCCGCCATGAATAAGGTTAGGGTCGTACTTAAATGGCTTGCCTTCCATCGCCACTGTATGGTCGAGCCGAGGGTCAACATGGTCATTATTTACGTTATACACATTGTCATTGAATGTGTTGAAGCGGGGCAAACCCGAATTGTCGGTCTTAAACGCATTAACGAAATTTTCTGTTGGAACGTGGAAACCACAGCAACCAAAACCGCCTGACATCGGCGCATTCAATGCGCTAGACCAAGAACCTCTTCCGTCAGGACTGCCATCATTCAATGAACGCTGAATGGCAAATACAGATTCCTTTCCATTCTCAAATTCGATAAGAAAATTCTCTGCATAATCATCGTAAAGACCGTACTGTCCACTGGCTTCAATACTATCTACCAAGCTGACTACTTCTTCGAGTTTCTGCTGATTGATATTCACCACGTTATGCAGTTCGTCTTGTTCATACGCCTGATACAAAAGGGTTTTAGCTAAATAGGCTTTGGCTGATAGTGCGGACGCTCGGCCGACATCCTGCTGAACATCTGGCAAGGTGTTCGCGGCAAAACGAAAATCTGCTGCGATGTTGTCCCATAACTGCTGGTCTGTGAGATCGCGGTTAGTCGTCGCTAGTACTTCCTCTTGAGTCATCGTTTCATCAATCCAAGGGATATGCTTGTGATGGATCTTCAAATCAAAATAAAAGATAGCTCTTAAAAAACGTAACTCTGCCGCTTTTTCATCAGCGTCTGGTAATTCACCAGAAGGCGTCTCAGCGATAACCTTAAGTGCCGCGTTAGCTCTTGAAATACCGGTATAGTTGCGTGTCCATTTCTTATCGTTGAGGTCGATCAAATCAGGTGGGAATGACTCCATATCCGGCACTAACGGCTCGTACATTGAAAGTGCGTGGTATGCAAAGATATCCGAAGGACCGTTTCCACCTTTGTGCGCATCACCAGCGCGCAGGTTGCCTGTCGGCCACAGATAATTAGGTGCTGTGTAGTGGTCATTGCCAAGATAGGAGTACGTGGCGATAACCAAAGCATCTATATTCTCAGTCGTTGCTACCTGATCTTCTGTGAGAACTGCTTGTGGTTCACTGTCCAATTCGTCGCTTCCTCCGCAAGATACGACTGAAAGCGCAATCAAGCTTGTTGTCAAAAGTTTGCTTATATAATTCATGTGTCTTTATCCATTATCCTGTTAGCTTAAAAAGAGAATTCCAGCCCGATAGTGACGCGGCGGGGTACAGGAAAAACTTCATTAGGAGTTTCAGGATCTTCACTCAAAGTGCCATCAGGCGTGATAGTCAAAAGATTCTGAGCCTGCAAATAAATGCGTGCATCGTTAAGGCCTAAGCGTTCGATGAAATCTAATGTAGGGGTGTAACCCACGCTGATATTGCGAAGTTTCAGGTAAGTGCCCTCTTCCCAGAAAAAGCTAGACTGACGGCCCTCCCCATTGTTATCGATCAGGGTAAGCGCAGGGACATCGCTGTCTGTATTTTGAGGCGTCCAGGCATCAAGCGTTCGTGCACCATAATTTGAGCCAATGTTTAAAGAAGTGAAATCGGTGAATAGTCGCCAGTTATTCCTTATCTGTCCTCCTTTGATCCCTTGCCAGAACATGTTGAAGTCCCAGTCTCTATATTTAAACGTGAAGTTCATTCCATAGATAAAATCTGGATCCGTGTCTGCAAAGAAGTCTTGGTCGTTCTCATCAATAACGCCATTTCCATCTAGGTCTAGCCAACGGATTCGACCCGGTGCTGCGCCCGATTGTGTAGCATGTTCATTCACCTCATCTTGATTTTGGAATATACCGTCTGCAACATACCCATATACTGAATTAATTGAACGCCCTAAGATTGTTTTATCTTGTCCATTTCCCCCAAAGGAATTAACGACATCTTCAGGCAAGGCTGTAACGGTGTTTTCAGCCGAAGATATATTGAAGTTGATATCTACAAGCAACTCGTCTTCCAGCAAGCCCGTATCTATCCACTTTTCATATCCAAGCACCAATTCAACACCGGCATTTTCAATGGTGCCGCCATTGACCCACTTTTGCGCCCCTTCGCCAAGCGTTGCAATTGGTTGAGTGAGAGTAAGAATGTCGCGGGTTTCTTTTTTGAACCAATCAAAGCTTCCATAAACCGTTCTCTCAAACAATTCGAAGTCTAAGCCGAAGTTAACCTGCGTTGATGTTTCCCATTTCAGATCAGGGTTGCCAGTTTGCGCCCGAACAAAGCCCGAAGGCAACGTACCACCATTTGCGCCAGTAATGTCGTATGCTGTGCCCTCATCTTGCTGGTTTGTAAAAAGTGACTGGGTCGCATAACGGGGTATATAAGTTGTTACCGTCGCATCAGTAGGAATTTCCTGATTCCCCGTTTCCCCCCAGCTTCCCCTGAACTTTAAGGTGTCGATAAAATCAATATCGAAAAAGTCTTCGTTGCTAACAACCCAGCCCAATGACGCTGCTGGAAAATTGCCGTATTCATTAGCATCACCAAATCTCGACGACCCATCTCGACGAATCGTAAATGAGGACAAGTAACGGTTATCATAGTTATAGTCCACTCGTGCAAACTGGGAATCTAGGGACCAATTGTCTCCTTCGCCTTCTACCCTTACATCCGACGTAGCCTGCGACAGATAAGCGAAAGAACGGTCATCCGAAGCGAAGCCTGACCCAATGCCTCGGGACAGTTCACGCTCATAATTAATTTGCTCAACCCCGGCTAAGAAATTGAACTTGTGCAGGTCATCAAGTACGAGTTTGTAAGTGGCTGTAGCGCCAGTAATGATGCTTTGATTCCAATTGTCTTCAACCGTTAATCTGTCTGCGCCGCTTAGTGAGCCAGCGGTAAACGCACGCGTGAAATTTCTAAAATAAAACTCACTGTAATCAACCCCTACATTTCCCCTAAGTGTTAAGTTTTCAATCGGTGTGTACTCAACAAAAAAGTTCGCCATGAGTTTATTGTAGGTATGACCGTTATCACGATTTTGCTCGATTATTCGAACCGGATTGTCTCTGTCAGTAATTCCAGGTACCGGCCCTCCCCAGCCTCCTACATCGTTGTAAACGGGAACGATTGACTGCTGCTCAATTGATAGTCCTAGTATCTGGCCCGCTAGGTCATTGATAAGGTTAGCTTGTTGATCAGTGATCAAAAATGTCTGACCGACTTTTAATTTATCTTCAACAACGACATGTTCAGAATTGACCCTGAAAGCTAATCGCTCGAACTTGGAACCATCTACAATACCCTCGGCCTCAAAATAGCCCAGCGATGTATAGAACTTGGAGACGTCATTGCCGCCTGCCACCGAGAAATTCGCATCAGAGACTTTAGAGGTTCTTGTAACTTCATCAAACCATCTAGTATCAGCGGGGCGTTGAACCCCTTCTGGATCAGTAAAGGTAGGCAGGATGACCGAATATAATTCTGGATTTTGAAAATTTTGATTCCAGTCAAAAGTATAAAGCGGGCTTGCTGAATTAGGGTTGGACCCGTCATTGACTGCCGCCTGCCACACTACTGCACCACGCTCTAACGTGTTGAGTGGCTGTAGGTCATAGTCATATTCTTCAATACTCTGGTTGTATCGGAAGTTAAAGTCCAGGCCATCGTGACCTTTCTTTGTGGTCACAACAATTACACCGTTTCCAGAGCGAGCCCCATAAATACTTGCAGCGGCCGCATCACGTAACACCTGTACATCGGCAATATCGTTGCTATTAATTTCGTGTAGACCAGACTTTGTTGGAATTCCATCGATAATGTAAAGCGGGTCATTGTTGCCAAGAGGTCCTAGTCCCTGACCGCGGATCCTCACTGTTGCCGTCGAACTTGGATTACCTGTGGTGGTGATTTGTAAACCAGGCACTCTTCCCTGAAGATTTTGCATAATGTTACCGGCAGGTAAATCAATCACATCTTCGATGTCCACTGTGGCTATTGCCCCAGTCAAATCTTTCTTCTCGACGGCGCTGTAACCGTAAGAAATCTCTATTACTTCTACTTCCTCTGGCAATTCCGAATCATCAGAACCAGACCCAGCCTCTTGAGCTTGTAACGACGTTGCCATTAGCATCAGTAAAAGTGGAGTAGGCTTTATAGCCGTCCTTAGCTGACGTGTTAATGGATGCAATGTGTAATTTTTCATATCGCGCCTTGATTGTTGAAGTGGTGTAATTTCAAATAAACAACGTTGTCTTTTTAGTTTATACTATCTATGTAAAGTCTGATCAACAAAAATTTAACAAGAAATTTTACACGCTACGTCGTTTTTAATTGAGGCTTTTAGAAGTTGATATGCCGAAAAATTTTGCAGGAGGGCAACGTTAAAATGTCATATAGCAATATTAAGACAAGATTTTTGAATGAAAAATAAAAAGCCCAGAGCATATCTCTGGGCTTAAATACTCTATTTTCAAAAGCTCACTGGGTCATGTTACACCCGATAAGCTTTTTAGCTGAGCTATTCGCTATCTCAAAACTGCATTATAAAATAAAGCGCGACAGATCTTCGTTATCTACCAAGGTTTCTAAGTGGCTGTTAACGTAGTCTGCATCAATCACGAATGACTCACCGCTCTTTTCAGAGGCGTCAAACGAGATGTCTTCCATAAGGCGCTCTAGCACGGTGTGCAAACGGCGGGCCCCAATATTTTCAGTGCGCTCATTCACCTGCCATGCCGCTTCGGCTATACGCTGAATACCAGAATCGTCGAAACTAATATCCACGCCTTCCGTCTTCATTAGCGCAATGTACTGGTGAGTTAATGACGCATTCGGCTCCGTAAGAATGCGCTTGAAGTCACCTACTTTAAGGGCAGATAGCTCAACGCGAATCGGAAGACGACCCTGGAGCTCAGGAATAAGGTCCGACGGCTTGCTCATTTGGAATGCGCCCGAAGCGATAAACAAGATATGGTCGGTTTTAACCATGCCGTGTTTTGTCGATACCGTTGAACCTTCCACAAGTGGAAGCAGGTCACGCTGAACACCTTCGCGAGATACATCAGCCGATGAGTTACCTTCGCGCTTACAAATTTTGTCAATTTCATCGATAAACACAATACCGTGCTGTTCTACCGACTCAATGGCTTTTTCCTTCAAATCTTCTTGATTCACAAGGCGTGCCGCCTCTTCTTCAATAAGTAGTTTGAACGCTTCTTTAATTTTCAGCTTCTTCTTTTTCTTTTGAGAACCCGACAAGTTCTGGAACATGCCCTGAAGCTGATTGGTCATTTCTTCCATACCTGGAGGCGCCATAATTTCTACGCCCATCTGCGGAAGTGCTACGTCAATTTCGATCTCTTTGTCGTCTAAGTCTCCTTGACGAAGCTTTTTGCGAAATGCTTGGCGCGTACCGCGATCTTCAACATTTTCCTTATTACCCCACGCATCTTCTGGTGGAGGCAGCAAAACGTCTAAAATACGCTCTTCCGCTGCTTCTTCTGCGCGGAATTTAACCTTTTTCATTTCATTTTCTTTCGTCATCTTCACTGCAATATCAGCAAGATCGCGAATGATGGTCTCAACTTCTTTACCTACATAGCCCACTTCAGTGAACTTAGTCGCTTCAACTTTAATGAACGGCGCGTTAGCAAGTTTTGCTAAACGGCGGGCTATTTCAGTTTTACCCACACCCGTAGGGCCAATCATCAAAATATTTTTTGGCGTAACTTCTTGGCGCAGCTCAGGTTCAAGCTGCATACGACGCCAGCGATTTCGAAGTGCAATAGATACAGCGCGCTTGGCATCTTGTTGACCGATAATATGACGGTCTAACTCGTGAACAATTTCTCTTGGTGTCATTTCAGACATGAATAAACCCTTTTCTAACAGCGCTTGCTGTACTCAAATTCATACGAGCGACAGCAAGCCAATAACAGCACTCAGCTGTTACTTAGTAATCTAGTACATCAACCGTTTGGCTATGGTTAGTGAACACGCAAATATCACCCGCTATGGTCAACGCTTTTTCGGCAATTTCTTTTGCGCTTAGCTCAGTATTTTCTAATAGTGCCGTAGCTGCAGCTTGTGCGTAGTTACCACCAGAGCCAATCGCGATAAGATCTTGTTCTGGCTGCACCACATCACCGTTACCGGTAATGATAAACGATGCGGTTTCGTCTGCTACGGCAAGCAATGCCTCTAGTTTGCGAAGCGCCCTGTCAGTCCGCCAGTCTTTGGCGAGCTCTACTGCCGCTTTGGTCAAATGGCCTTGGTGTGCTTCTAGCTTTGCTTCAAAGCGCTCAAACAGCGTAAATGCGTCGGCCGTGCCACCAGCAAAGCCCGCTAAAATCTTGTCGTGGTATAAACGGCGCACTTTGCGCGCATTACCTTTCATTACGGTATTGCCCAGTGATACCTGTCCGTCACCGGCCATTACCACTTGATTCCCACGTCGTACAGATACAATCGTTGTCACGTTAATTCCCCGTTTAGCTGGGCGCTGCTGCGTTTTTCGTCTAGCAAAGGCAGCAGCGTTCAAATTCAATATCAAATAAGTGGGGGGAGGCTTTTTAATTTCAAGGGTAAGACAAAAGAATGTGCGCTCAGAGCTGCCTACTATACGGGCTTAGCGCATAAGGTGCTTATTGAATACACCATTTATTGAGTGCATACTCTCGCCAACACACCCATCCTTTATTCGGTAAGCGTTTGTGCTCACTTTGATTTAAGCATAATCGCCCATCTGACAAGGTACCGCTCTCTTTTAACAACAGTGAGTGTCGACAGTGTTTAGAGTCGCTGCCTTTTTCATAAGCAAATTTTCTTTCTGTTTCTTGTTTGTCGGACGCTAAGTGAAACGTGTAGGGCAATGCCTTATCAATAAACTGCTACAAATTCCAGTACCAAATTTGGCATGTGGCAATGTTCACTTTACGCAGACTATGCTTGGCTTTTTCTGCATCACGCTTAGACTCGTAAGGACCCAGAATAACGCGGAACCAATCGCCGTTGCTGCCAGTGCTGTGTCTGATAAGCGCCTCTAAACCTTGGAATGCAATTTTGGCTTTCATCTCTTCAGCCTGCGCGCGGGTTCTAAACGAGGCGCACTGCATTAAATAGCGTTTGTCAGATTTTTCTTGCTCTTTGACCTCAACTTCTACTTCATATCCTGGAAGGGTCTTAATGTACTCCCATTCTTCTTCAGGAAGCTCAGGTAACGTCTCTTCTGTAGGAGCCACAGGTCGTGAAGCTTGTGTATCCACGTCGTCTTCTACATTGTCTTTTATTGACCACAAAAATGCACCAAAGCCAATCACCAATGCGAATACGCCAACAAGGCGCACAATAGGAAGCTTTCCAGAAACCGGGGCGTTAGATTGCGCATTTGATTGCGCGCTTCTGGCTGGTTTTCTACCTTTACCAGCCGGCTTCTTTTTTTGAGGAGAGCGTCCACGAGAGACATAATCGCGTTGAGCCATAGTCGGCAATATTCCTACTTGTTATCGTTGTTTGTATGCGTAAGAAAACGTCATATACCAAATCTTTATGAAGCAGCAGCTTTCCTGCACTTCAATCCTGCGGAAATTTTAACGTATTGCTACCCAACAAGCTAACTGAAATCGGTAGGATCAATATCTATCGACCACCTTACCTTCATTGCCTGTGGCAACGCCTGTAAAAATGGCAGCGCCAAACGCAGCGCATTGTGAAGCGGCGCACGCTTTTCATGGCTACATATCAGCATAAACCGGAACCTGCCTTGCCGCTTTTCAATTAGACAAGGAAACGGGCCATTTAGCTCAATGGCATGCTGCTGGAGAAATACTTGCTTGCTGTCTTGTAAAAAACGATAGGCCAAACTGCTGTCGGTCGCTTCTGCGCGAATGACAAACTGGCTAATAAAAGGGGGCAGCCCCGCCGCTTTACGCTCCATTAAAGCGTGTCTGGCGAAATGCCCATAGCCATTGTGCACTAAATCTTGTAGCAAAGGGTGATGGGGATTGTGAGTTTGCAGCCACATTTCACCGGGTTTACTGGCGCGCCCTGCTCTTCCAGCAAGCTGAGTTACAAGCTGAGCGAGCTTTTCTGGTGCTCTAAAATCGGCACTAAAAAGTGCGCCATCGCAATCTAGCACCGCCACTAAGGTTACATGAGGGAAATGGTGACCTTTTGACAGTATCTGAGTACCTACCAGAAGCTGGTACTCTTGGCGGTTTATTGCATCCAGTGTTTGGTGCAGTTTGTCTTTGCCCCGCACGGTATCGCTGTCTATTCGTACCTGTTTAACACCGGGAAATAAACTTGCAAGCCCTTGCTCGACTTGCTCGGTCCCCGTACCCGCCGTAACTAATTCATTGTGATGGCACGCTTCGCAGTTTGATGGCATTGAGCGCATGCCGCCGCAGTGATGACACTGTAAGCGGTTCTGCGCTTTATGCACCGTATACGGGCGGTCACAACGCTTACACATGACGGTTTCGCCGCAGTGATGGCAAAGCAGCGCTGGCGCATAGCCTCTGCGATTCACAAACACCAATACCTGATTTCCCGCGTTGATATGCTGGCGCATTATCGTTAGCAAGCCTTGCGAAATACCGTAGTGAATGGGTTGGTCACGCGCGTCCAACACATGCTGATGCGTGCTTTTCGCCCCTCCCGCTCGCTTAGTTAACTGCAAATGGGCATAGCGACCGCTTAGCGCATTATTAAGTGTTTCGAGTGCGGGCGTGGCGCTGCCTAATAAAAGAGGAATATTGTGCTGCTTAGCCCGCATAGCTGCCAAGTCACGGGCGTGGTAGCGAAGTCCATCTTGTTGTTTAAAAGACTCGTCGTGCTCTTCATCCACAATCAGCATGCCGGGGTTGTGCAGCGGGGTGAAAATAGCCGAGCGAGTACCGATGATTATCCCAAGTTCACCTGCTTTTGATCGCTGCCACACCTGTAGCCGTTCTTTATCAGAAAGCTGAGAGTGTAAAACGCCCACTGCAATACCAAAGCGCTTTTCAAAGCGTGACACTGTTTGCGGCGTCAGCCCGATTTCTGGCACAAGTATAAGCACTTGTTTTCCGTCGCACAGTAAGGGTTCGATGGCTTGAAGGTACACTTCCGTTTTACCGCTACCGGTAACCCCTTCAAGCAAACTTACAGCGAAATTGCCCTGCTGACGATTAAGTGCGGCAATGGCAACCGACTGCTCAGTATCTGGAATTGGCTTTTCAGACACCGATAACGAGGCAAGCCAACTGCCTGACTTAAATTCAGGCGCGACTTCTTCAATGCTTATCAATGACTTTTCGACAAGTGCTTTGACCGCAGGTGCGCCATACTGCTTGCGCGCTTGGGATGCTAATAAGGCACCACCGGCCAGTGCAGTAAAACACGCTTGCTGTTTAGGCGCCCGCGATAACGTGTCTGCAGTCGTTTGTTTACCTTTTTCGGTAAGCATTAGCATGTCTTGGGGTGTTGGCGCTGCTGACTCGCCTTTGCGCAATAAAACAGGCAGCATGGCGTGCAGGACCTCACCTGGCGCATGATGATAATACTGCCACAACCACTGAGCCATTTTCAGCAACACATTGTCAATAATTGGGGTATCGTCTAGAACTGACTCAATGGCTTTTAGCTTGTTGGCATTGTCAATTTCGCTTTCAGCTTTATGTAGCGTTTCAACGACAACGCCCACGAGTTTGCGCGGGCCAAAAGGCACAACCACTCTAACACCCGCACTAAGTGCGTTATCGTGGGTATACGTGAAAAGTTGGCGCAGTGGCACTGGCACGGCAACTTGGATAAAGGCCATTGCGAACGTTCTACCTTGTTTGATGACTTTTGCCGCGCACAATGCGCATACTAAATGTCATATATTGAAACTACTCATATCGAGACTATTCTTTTAGCCACACGTTACAGCAATTTTTGCAGTTAACAGTACATCTTAGTATTAGCGTGTATTGGCCGAGCCTTGAAAGCCAAATATTTAAACATACTTTGCTGTTAAGCATAAAAGGAATGTTTTTTGTTTAGCTGTCGTGCCTAACAGTTATACAAAAACCATACAAAAACCGCTTGATCAAGCCCCTGCCATCCTTTATTATGCGCCGCTCTTTTGCGATAGGCTGTTCTTTGAACGACTTATCATTTGAATTAAATAACGTATGGTGTGCGACTTCGGGTTGTATAGCGATACGGCCTTATTATGTGAGGTAACCCAATGAAACAAGATATCCACCCAAAATACGAAGAAATCACAGCAACTTGCTCATGTGGTAACGTAATGAACATTCGCTCTACGCTTGGTAAAGACATCAACCTAGACGTATGTTCTTCATGTCACCCATTCTACACTGGTAAGCAACGTAACGTTGACACTGGTGGTCGTGTTGATCGCTTCAAGAAGCGTTTCGGTGCATTGGGCAAAAAGTAAGCCTGATATCGAGTTCGAAAAAAGCGCCTTTATGGCGCTTTTTTATTGCTTAAAATTCACGCTTCACTCAAACAAGGTGTGCCAAACTGCGCGTTACCGCCGTTATCCTACGTCAGGCCAGTACCTAGCCAGTGTAACAAGCCCTGCAACTCGCGTTTCTGAAAACGTTTTTAGCTTAATTTACAACATCCAGCGTAACCTGAACTCAGTGAAGGTTTTTAACATTAGATAAATGCCTATCCCAATTGCCGCCACTCACTTTCTTACACTCTTCTTCGCTATCAAAATAAATACCAACGGGTACTGACTTAATTGACGCCAAAGCAATATTCACTTGGTTTATGAAGTCTATATCCCAACCATTAGTTAACGCCCGCTGCTTCTCCTGCTCAGTATTAAACACGGCAATCACTTGCGGCGCTCTCCAATGTCCTACGTGAGTTAGCCAAACAAATCCATTATTGTTAGATTTTACGCTTTCGCACACATCGGTTAGCACGGTTATTAGTTTTCTTTCTGTCATATCCTCGCCTTCAGCGCGAATTTTGAGTGGGCTTTCACAGAATTTTATCAGAAATATTGGATGGAGAATTAACGAGGTGTCTCCCTGCGTTCTATTTTCCTGATTTGGGTTTCTGTCCAATGCATTTATGAGAACGTAGATCCCTTTGATAGCTTTGTTTTTATCCTCCACACAATAGACCTACAGAATGTTATGACAAGTCAAAATAAATAGCATGAATGGCAATTATAGCTCCATTTTACTGGTCTAATTAGTATGCCTAACCTACATTGGTATATGAGAATTCTGATCAGATATGTACACAGTGATTAGCTGTGTTAGAGTTGCGATCGGCACTTTGATAGTGAGCATTAATTCTGTGAATAATGCATTACTTTCAAGACTTGTGGCGCTTTTGGGTACATAAACTTGAGGCTTGTATCCATTAAGGTATGTGAACAAAATCAGTAACGGTTAACGCCTAGTCTGCTTTTTCCACATGCCACCTTAGGGCGTATTGATAATTGCTGTAAAACAAAGATCAGCAAGCCCTAGTGCTAACAACTATTTATAATCACTTTTGTCATTACTTGGTTGTAACGCGCTTACGTTTATCTACCTATAACTATAACTATAACTATAACGACAATAAAATAGCTACAGAGCGTGAACGAAAACACCGATGAACCCTACATCTAAGGATACCTTTTTACATGTCAGATTTTAGACAACGCGCACTCGACTATCACGCCAAACCCACGCCTGGAAAAATCCGCGTAGAGTTATCTAAACCAGCCGACAGCGTCGATGACCTTGCTCTTGCCTATAGCCCAGGCGTTGCCGAGCCGGTCAGAGAAATTGCCGAAGATGCAGATAACGCCTATAAGTACACAGGTAAAGGAAACTTGGTTGCCGTTATCAGTAACGGAACCGCGATTTTAGGGTTGGGTAACCTAGGCCCACTGGCATCGAAACCTGTTATGGAAGGTAAAGCCCTTCTGTTTAAACGCTTTGCTGGCCTGGATGCCATTGACATTGAAGTGAAGCATCGTACAACCGAAGAGTTCATTAATACAGTAGCGAATATCGCTGACACATTTGGCGGCATTAACTTAGAAGACATTAAAGCGCCTGAATGCTTTGAGATTGAACAAGAGCTAATTAAGCGCTGTAAAATTCCGGTATTTCATGATGATCAGCACGGTACCGCTATTGTAACTGCAGCGGGCATGCTTAATGCTCTGGAAATTCAAGGTAAAAGCATAGAGAGCGCTAAAATCGTGTGTATGGGTGCCGGTGCAGCAGCGGTCGCTTGTATGGAACTGCTTATAAAGTGTGGTGCCCAGCGTGAGCGTATTTATATGCTAGACAGAAAAGGCGTTATCCATACTCGTCGCGAAGACTTAACTGAGCACAAAAAGCTATTTGCTAACAATACTGACAAGCGTACGCTTGAAGACGTAATGGAAGGTGCGGATATTTTTGTTGGTGTGTCAGGACCGGATGTTTTACCACCAGAAACACTGGCCTTGATGGCTGAAAACCCAATTGTATTTGCATGTTCTAACCCAGACCCTGAGATAAAGCCTGAACTTGCTCACGAAGTACGTAAAGATCTTATTATGGCTACCGGACGCTCGGACTACCCTAACCAGGTTAACAACGTACTGTGTTTCCCGTTTATTTTCCGTGGCGCACTAGATGTTCGTGCAACGGCCATTAACGATGAAATGAAAGTAGCGGCAGTAGAAGCCCTTCGTGCTATCACGAAGGAGCCTGTACCAGAAGAAGTACTAGCTGCCAGTAAGAGTACTAGTCTGACATTTGGTAAGGAGTACATTATTCCTAAACCTATGGACCCGCGTTTATGCGAGCGTATTGCTACCGCCGTATCTAAGGCTGCGATTGAATCTGGCGTTGCACGCGTGCCTGAAAGCCCAGAAGAATAAAATTCTGGCGCATTAGGCAAAAAAATGGAGGGGCTAGTGCTCAACCTTTATTTGCTAAAAAGTGCGCTTAGAGAATACAAGTACATAAAAAACGGCGCCGTGTTGTAGGTTATCAACTAGCAATAACTTACAACAAAGCGCCGTTTCTCTTTAATACCAAATATCAGTCGTCTTCCGACACATCGTTTTCGAAGCTTGGATCAATACCCATTTCTTCCATAATGCGTCTTGCTTCAGCCGGTACGCGATTAGGATTGTCTTTGCGCAGGTCATCATCGTTAGGCAATGGTTGACCGGTAAACGCATGTAAAAATGCTTCACACAACAGTTCTGAATTAGTGGCGTGACGCAGATTATTGATTTGGCGGCGAGTACGCTCATCAGTAAGCGCCTTAAGCACATTAATAGGTATAGAGACAGTGACTTTCTTTACCTGTTCGCTCTTCTTGCCATGCTCTGCGTAGGGGTGAATATATTTACCGTTCCATTCTGCCATTGTACTAACTCGGTCTACTCTTTTTTATGTTATGAAGAGAAATTCTAAACAAGTTCACGAAAAGGTCAATTGAGCAGTGTAAACCTCTTGACGTCTAGACATATATTCTTTAATTTAGACGTCTAAACGTCTATAAGAATACATTTTTGAGAGAAAAAGCCATGGTTTCTTACGCACAAGGTATCGATGCATTAAACCAGTCCCTGTCGGAACTGCGTGATATTGATGTATCTTTTGAATTCTTTCCGCCTAAAACGGAAGCCATGGAACAGACCCTGTGGAAGTCAGTTGAACGTCTAGCGCCACTAAAGCCAAGCTACATGTCGGTAACCTACGGCGCGAATAGCGGTGAGCGTGACAGAACCCACGACGTTGTAAAACGCATTCAGCAGCAAACCGGTGTCGCGGCGGTTCCTCACTTGACCTGTGTTGATGCTAGCCGTGATGAGCTTAAGCAAATTGCAAAAGACTACTGGGACTCAGGTATTCGCCGTATTGTTGCGCTTCGTGGCGATTTACCGCCAGGAGTAGAAAAGACAGAGATGTATGCCTCTGATCTTGTTGCCTTGCTAAAAGACGTTGCCGATTTTGATATTTCTGTTGCTGCCTATCCAGAGAAGCACCCTGAAGCACCAAATGCGCAGTTTGATTTACTAAACCTTAAGCGCAAAGCAGAAGCAGGTGCCACAGAAGCGATAACCCAGTTCTTTTTCGATACGAGTGTGTACCTTCGATTTAGAGACCGTGCAGCCGCAGCGGGTGTCGACTTAGATATCGTTCCGGGTATTTTGCCGGTAACCAACTACCAAACACTGGTGAAATTTGCGGGGTTCACAAATGTTCATGTGCCGGGATGGTTACACAAAATGTTCGACGGCCTTGATGCCGACGACCAAGCCACACGTAACCTAATAGGTGCTAACATCGCCATGGATCAGGTAAAGGTATTGGCTAAAGAAGGGGTAAAACACTTCCATTTCTATACGTTGAACCGCAGTGAATTAAGCTACGCCATCTGTCACATGCTAGGTGTGCGCTCAGGCACTTAATACATACAACAATCAGGATCGTGCTTGCGTTTTTTAACGAAGCACTCCACAAAAGGCGCAGTCAATGCGCCTTTGTTGTATAAAGCCTGCATTAAACTTTGCCACCAAGGCCGCCCGCAGTTACCATCTGATATAACATGTAATGAACTATCGATGCTTTATAACAGTCCGCATAGATAAGACCGCGCTGTTTACCATTTACACGGTATCGTCAGGAGAAATTGAGTGGATTTAGACAAGGTTAAAGCCTTATATAACAATGTTACTCCTCAGGTTAGAGATCTCTTTAGCATCTTCATAAAGCGCTGTAGAGAAGACAATATTACTATCTCTGCTGGGCACTTAGCCTATGTAACGTTGTTATCTTTAGTACCATTTATCATGGTGACCTTTACCATTATGTCGGCTTTTCCTGCCTTCGCATCTGTGAGAAGCAAACTCGAACATTTTGTTTTTAGCAACTTTGTACCTACCGCCAGTGATGTGGTACATAAATACATGACCGATTTTGTAGGCAATGCCTCACAAATGAGTGCTATTGGTATTTTGTCGCTGCTGGTCGTTGCGTTAATGCTTATATCAAACGTAGATAAAACCTTAAATAGAATTTGGCGTACGCAAAGTGACAGACCGATTGTGTATACCTTTGCTATTTACTGGATGGTGATCACTCTTGGTCCTATGTTAATCGGCTCCAGTGTGGTGGTCAGTTCTTATTTAACTGGATTAGCGGCATTCACCGAAGAATACACACCAGGTCTTGGTACTTTCTTACTCAGCCTTGTACCAAGCGGCGCAGCCATGCTTGCTTTCACCATTTTATACATGGTGGTTCCTAATAGAAGAGTCTTTGCTCGTCACGCACTGGTTGGCGCTATCGTGGCTACTATCGCTTTTGAAATTACCAAGTCAGGCTTTGCGCTATATGTTACGAACTTTCCTTCGTACGAACTTATTTACGGCGCGCTTGCGGTGGTACCCATTCTGTTTTTATGGGTGTATTTGTCGTGGATAATTGTGCTGTTTGGTGCTGAATTTACCTGCAGCCTAGGTGAAGCGTTTGAAAACCGAAAAGCAGAAAACGAACCCCGCAAGGTACCTCAAGAATAATCAGCCCTACAGGTTTAAAATAAAAAAGGGAGCTGCTCGCTCCCTCTCTATCTATTACTGCTTAAAAGCTAGTTTTTCATTGAAGAAATAAACGCATCAGACTCTGCAATAGCAGAATTCATTTGTCTAATAAGCTGAGCGACGTTGTTCTCGATAGTAGAGAGCTCGCCCTGCAGCGCGCCTATCGCGCTGGCATTTAAGTTGTGCTTCAAGTACAGCACATTATCTTGAAGCGCGCTTAATACCGGCGGCATTTTACTTTCCGCTTTGCGCATAGCCGTCATTAGTGAAGCGTAACGACGCTTAGTTTCGCGAAGCTTCGCCGCACTATCTCGCTTCAGCGATGCGTTCTCATACTTCTCTAGCTCTTCAGACCATTCATCGAATAAAGCCTCAGCTACACTTTCCACCTTGTCTATACGTGAACTCACTTCTTCCGAGGCGGCAACACTATCTTCGTACTGACCGTTTAATCGATTGTAAACATCTTCAAGCTCACCGCCATCGAACGCAACTGCCGCGCTGAATGCCTCCAGCGCCGAATTAAACTGTTCTTGAGCGTCTTCTTGTGATTCTTTCGCGTTTTCAACGCGGTCTACTAAGATATCACGCTTTTCAACGCCCACCTTTTCCCATGCTGCGTAATATGCAGACTGACACCCACTAAGGGCAAGCATAGCAACAAATGCTGATGCAAGTAGCTTCATGCGGTTACTCCACCTCTAAAGCGCGCTGCGCTTATAATACTGATTAGATGCAAAATAGCACCTAATGGCCAGAATACGATAGCAAGAACGACGGTCGCAGCCAGGGCATAGCACACACCTACGGTAATGAAATAGAACAGCGCGCCCAGTATTCTGCCTTGAACCAAATGACCTAAACCAGGAATAAAGAAGTTACAAATTGCGGCGATTACATTACCGCCCGATCCTTGACCTGCCATATAAACATCCTCGCATTTATGACTATAATATGATTAGCTAGCACGTAATGACACTTGTTCTATAGTATACACTTAAGATTTATCGCTTATTTTATAAGCATAAACAGCGTTGAAGCAGTCAGCACGCAACCGTTTGTATAACAATAAACTAAACTAAAACAGGCACTCACACAACGCGCAGAAACAAAATGAAACGACTTTACCCCGATGTTACCTACTATGAAAATGGATTTATCGAAGTGGGAAGTGGGCATTCGCTTTACTTCGAGCAAAGTGGTAATCCAAACGGCATCCCCGTGCTCTTTATTCACGGAGGCCCAGGTGCAGGCTTACCCCCTAATTACAAATGCTTTTTTGACAGCAATAAGTATCGCATTGTCGGCTATGAGCAACGTGGTTGCGGCCGCTCTACGCCTATAGCTGACACGCTAAATAACGACACGTGGTCGAATGTTGAAGATATCGAAGCATTACGTACACACCTTTCAATTCCAAAATTTCTCTTGTTTGGCGGTTCGTGGGGTTCGACACTCGCCCTGCTCTACGCGTTAAAGTACACACCGCGAGTGACAGGACTCATTCTACGTGGCGTATTTTTAGCTCGACAGGAAGACAGGGATTGGTTTTTATCGCCAAATGGCTGTGCAGCTCAGTTATTTCCCGAGTATTACCGGAAATTTACAAAAGATGTGCCTAAGCCTGTGACCTCTGATTCAGTGTGTGATTTCTATAGCGCAATGGTGCGTTCTAGCAATGATGTACTAAGACATTCAGCGCTTAAAAGATGGTACCAATGGGAAGAGAGACTTTCTCGTATAACTCTACCACCTGGTGTGGGTGATTCGACAACTAATTACCCTATGCAGCTGGTCACCTGTCTAGCTACATTGGAATGCCATTTCCTATCTAATCAATGTTTCCTAGATGAAAACTATATTCTTGAAAACATTAGCAAAATAAGTCATATTCCTGGAACAATTGTACATGGTCGTTACGACATGATCTGCAAAACAGAAGCGGCGGAGGCACTTCACAAAGCGTGGCCTCAAAGTCAGCTACAAATTATCCCCGACGCGGGGCACAGTACTTCCGAGCCTAGTATAGGTTACGCGCTCTGCCGTGCTACCCGCGACATGTCTCGCTTTATTCAGGAGTCGTCAAAGTGATAGGACTAATTCAACGCGTATCGGAAGCCAATGTCTCCGTTGCCGGTAATGTTATCGGCGAAATTGGTAAAGGCATGCTGGTGCTCTTGGGTGTTGAGAAAGAAGACGGTGACGCGGAGATAGAGAAACTAGCAAATAAGCTCTGTCGATATCGCATGTTCAGTGACGAAGACGGAAAAATGAACCTAAATGTTGAGCAAGTGGGAGGCGAAATACTGGTGGTCTCTCAGTTCACACTCGTAGCCGATACGCAGAAAGGTAATCGTCCTGGTTTTTCACGCGGTGCATCGCCAGAACACGGCCAAGCCATTTATGAAAAGTTCGTTCAGTCTCTAAAAGATAAAGGTATGGTGGTGGCCACCGGCGAGTTCGGTGCTGATATGCAAGTAGGCCTAATTAATGACGGCCCCGTCACCTTTCAATTTAGCGTATAGCGGGTAAAATCGTACGCTTCGTCAGCATCCCAAACTTGCTTACATAATTAAGCTTGTACCGCATGTATTCTTACGTTTAAATACTCGTTCATTCATTTAAGAAGGCCGGTTTATTGTGTACAAGGTAGTCACACCAAAAAGCGATGCCGAGTTTGAAGCCTATTTTCATTTTCGGTGGGAACACTTACGCCAGCCATGGAATTTCCCTCCAGGCTCTGAAAAAGACGAATATGAACAAGTCGCAGAGCACCGTATTATTACTAACCGAAATGGCGAAATTGTAGCTTGCGGCCGTGTGCATTTGAACACAGCCGAAGAGGCACAAATTCGTCATATTGCGGTTCACCCAGGCCATCAACGCAAAGGCTTAGGCCAAATGATCATGGCCGCACTAGAAAACGTTGCGAAAGACTTGGGCGCCGAGCGCGCTGTAACGAACAGCCGCGAAATATCTATCGACTTTTTTAGCGCATGTGGCTTTGAAGTTGAGCGTGAAGCGCCTAACGAACTAGGCATGCTGAAACGTCAACAAATGGTCAAGAAGTTCACTGAAAACAACACATTAGTACTTCACCCTAAGTGGTGTAAATCGCTGCAAGAGACATGGTCTGAGACCATTCCCATTACCGAGCACATGGGAATTAAGCTTTACCAGTACACAGGCCGCACGCTTGAAACCCGTGCATCATTAAACAAAAACATCAATATTCACGGCACTATGTTTGCTGGCAGTATTTTTTCCTTAGCTACACTAACTGGCTGGGGCATGATTTACCTGCAGCTTAAAGAGCGTGGATTAGACGGTGACATTGTATTGGGCGATGGTGATATTCATTACCACAAACCCATCACGATGAAACCAAGGGCAATCTGTAATATTGAAACCTTGTCTGGAAAATTCAAGCCGCTAGAGAACGACAACAAGGCAAGGTTTGAGCTGAGTGTGGCAATTTTAGATGGCGACACCCCTGTGGCGGAATTTGAAGGGGTATTCTACGTACTTCCTCCCTCTAAAAATGAAGAAGAGTAGCGTTACGGATTAGCGATCATCACTAATTCGTACGAGCCGTCACTAAGAACAAAAATCCACTCATAAAAAAAGCGCCGTTAAGGCGCTTTTTTCGTCGTTAAGCTATTTGTAAGCTATGCACTGCGTGTACTACGCGACCATAGCTGCTTGAAGCTTTTTCATCGCGTTCTTTTCAATTTGACGAACACGCTCTGCAGAAACCTGATATTTATCAGCTAAGTCTTGCAGAGTAATCTTGTTGTCTGCTAACCAACGAGTTTCGATGATATCTTGGCTACGCTCGTCTAGCGTTTTAATCGCTGAGTACAAGCGCTTGCTCGCCGCTGTATCCCAGTCGTTGTTGATTACGTCAGTTTCAACATCTGAAGATTTGTCTTCTAAATACTGAACTGGCGCAAAGTTACCTGTTTCATCTTCGTCCGCAGTTAAATCGAACGCTTGGTCTTGAGAGCTCATACGCGCTTCCATTTGAAGCACTTCTTTTGTACTCACACCCAATTCGTTCGCTACTGTTTGCACTTCGTCATGAGTAAACCAACCAAGACGCTTCTTCGCCTTACGAAGGTTAAAGAACAGTTTGCGCTGCGCTTTGGTTGTCGCAACTTTCACTATTCGCCAGTTTTTAAGTACAAACTCATGAATTTCTGCTTTGATCCAATGTACCGCGAAAGAAACCAAACGTACGCCCACTGTTGGGTCGAAACGCTTAACGGCTTTCATCAGACCGATGTTACCTTCTTGAATTAAGTCGGCTTGTGGTAAGCCATAACCTGAGTAAGATTTTGCAATGTGCACTACAAAACGAAGATGTGACATTACTAGCTTACGAGCGGCTTGTAAGTCTTCGTCTTCGCGAAGGCGCACTGCCAACTCGCGCTCTTCCTCAGCGCTAAGCATATCAATGCTGCTTACAGCTTGGATGTAGCCTTCAATGCTACCGCTGTGTGGCACTGACAGGGCCATAGATTGCAAATTGTTGCTCATTGTTCACCTCATTTATTGCCGCTTCATATTAGCAAAGTAACCGAAGCTGCGCGAGACCTAATTAAGATATGAAGTCTAACCGATATGTAGGTATAGTGACTATTTCTACAATATCAAGACCTAAATTAAGAAAAAAAGTTCAACTTTAAAGCTTGCGATCCATTTACGAATGCATTCACCGCAAACACTAAGCCTAGACTATCGACTTCACATCGAATGACACGCTGCACTTTCTGGCGTCGTGCCTTTGGGTCGGTCATTTAACCACTACATCATTATACTTTAATTACACATACCAAAGTGAAGGCTAATCTCACTGGTATGAAATCCAACGCTTATTTATTACACGCTAGTTATCCGAAACATAACATTTTCACTATCTTTAAGATAAGTCAGCAAGGTGCCTACGCGTCAATACAGTATATAAACCTTGTATATGTCATCTTATACCTTGCTTTTCTGGCTGGAAACTGAAAATAATAGATTGAATTAATCGATTTTGCACTACAACCGCTGTACAGCATTTTCCAGACAACAATTATAAAAGACTGGAAGGGAAATACTTAAGGAAAGGAGTAAGGCAAGTGAAGCAAAGAGGATCTTGATGTTTGCTTACGTCGCTAGACAGCCCATATTTAATGTAAACAGAGAAGTTTACGCCTACGAACTACTTTTTCGTGTTGGAGAAGATAACTGCTTTCCCGATATACCTCCTGACGAGGCTACCTCGAAAATTCTTACCTCTACCCATTTAAGCTTAGGTATTGAGGAGATAACCGGAGATAAGAAAGCCTTCATTAACTTTCACCGCGACACACTAATGTTTCGTTTTCCGACCTCTCTGGATGCAAGCAAAGTGGTCATTGAGATTGTAGAAACCGTTGACGTTGATGATGCACTGGTAGCCGCTTGCAAACATATTCGAGGTCTTGGCTATCCTATTGCTCTTGACGACTACGATATGAAAGGGAAGTGGGAAGCATTCATTCCATTTACCAGCATAGTCAAAATTGACATTACAGAGATCCCCCACGAAAAAATTCCCGCCCTTGTCGAACGCTTCAAATCGAACAAAATACAGTTGGTTGCGGAAAAAATTGAGACCTATGAAGAATTCAATAAATTCAAAGATATGGGTTTCGACTATTTCCAAGGATACTTTCTAGCTAAACCCGAAATCGTAAGGCACAGAAAGTTAGGGCCCAGCAGCCTAACCATGATGGAGTTACTTACGCTAAGTAGCCAAGCAAAACTTAATTTCGATGAAGTAAACAAAATCATTGAACGAGATCCCTCGCTTACCTACTTGCTGCTGCGGTTTATCAACAATCCTCTGGTCAACAAGCGACATAAAATAACGTCACTTAAACACGCGTTAACCTTTATGGGCGAAGTAGAAGTGAAGAAGTTCATATCATTGCTGGCTCTTGCAAACCTAAGCGATGGTCAGCCTACTGAGCTAATGCAAATGGCGCTTGTTCGCGCAAAGTTCTGTGAACTGGTCTACACCCAGCTTAAAGGTGCCGATGACCCGTTAAAAGGTTTTCTTACTGGCCTGCTTTCTTTGCTTGATGCCATGATGGAACAGCGAATTGACGATTTGGTCAGCAAGGTTCCAATTAGTGACGACGTTAAAGATGCCCTGTGCGGAAGCCCTGGTGTGCTTCGCAACTGTCTGACGCTGTCACAATTTTTTGAAAGAGCTAAATGGACGGGCATTCAGCAATTCGCAACAAAGTATGGTGTTAAACAGAGTCTTCTGCATAGTTATTACAATGAAGCGATAAAGTGGGCTAAACACATTCATAAGGCCGCTTTGAACGACAACTAAGCCTACGATTACGCCAGTTGATGTGAAATTAATCGTTGAATAGTTGTTAGATTGCGCTTACATATCATAGACTAGGGTCAGTTCTTTTGGATGACACATTAAAGAACACCTAACCTTAGCGTGTGACGTAGCGCTAGCTAAACCTCTAAATATAACAATAAAAATAACCTTAACCGTGTTGTATCAGGAATAGATTATGTTCGCGTTTATAGCTCGCCAGCCTATTTTAGATAAAAGCAAAAGTGTTTTCGCCTATGAACTTCTGTTCAGAGATGGCAAGTCTGGTGCTTATCCGGAACATAACGAAGAGAAAGCTAAGTATATTTCTGAGCACTTCCATCCACTTGGGCTTGATGATATCAGCGGCGAAAAAACGTCTTTTATCACGTTCTCGTCAGATACAATTATTTCGCGCTTTCCTACATCGCTTAACCCTGAGTCGGTAGTGGTTGAACTGGCTGATCCAACCGACAACACCAGCGGACTATTCGAAGCATGCCAGCACATAAAGCAACTTGGCTTTAAGCTAGCTATCGATGATCCCATGATGGTGGGTTCAAAACACGACATATTTCCTCTTATCGATATTGTGAAAGTCGATGTGACAAAAACCCGCTTTGAAACCATTGAAAAGCACATTCCGCGCTATCACGATGCGAACGTGCAATTAGTGGCGGAACAGGTTGATACGCAAGATAATTTTTCAACGTGCGTAGATTTGGGTTTCGACTTCTTCCAGGGTTATTTTTTCTCGCAACCGGAAGCACGTATTCTACGACAGCTTCCTGCGTCTAAAATGAACATTGTTGATTTGATGGGCGAAAGCTCTAGCAGCGACTTTGACATAGACCGTATCAGCCAAATTATAGAGCGAGACGCCACCTTAAGCTTCTTATTGCTGAAGTTTATCAATAACCCCACTATTAATAAGCGTTACAAAATTACATCACTAAAGCACGCGCTTAATTACATGGGTGAAGTAGAGATTAAGAAATTCATCGCTTTGTTAAGTTTAACTAACTTAGGCGATGAAAAGCCCCTTGAAATCATTCATATGTCTTTAGTTCGCGCTAAGTTTTTCGACTTACTAGCTGAGCGTAGAGGTCTTAGAAATAATCCGCCCATCTCCTTTTTGGTTGGTTTATTTTCGCTTCTTGAAGGGTTACTTGATCAGTCTATGACAGACATTGTAAAGCAGCTGCCGCTTTCCGATGAGGTTAACGATGCACTACTTGGCAAGAACTTAGAAATGAACAGCTATATGACTTTGGTTCGCGCCTTTGAAAGCGCCCTTTGGATGAATGTCATAAAACAAGCTAAAGTGCTTAATATTGACCAGAAGCAGCTGCATATGCTGTATAACCAAGCCATCATTTGGGGCAATGGAGTACGCAGCGCTATCTCCTCACACTACCCCCGTGCGATAGCTTAAGTACAAAACTAAGAACACGCCTACTTACCACCAATAACGTCATACAGTGACTTATATATTTCGCACTGTAGGCGTGTAAGTATACTCACGTCTACGACTACTTGGGCTCTATTTCCCTTACATGACGCTGCACAGAGATAAGTGAGCCCAGTAAACCAAGCAGCACTGATAGTCCCAGCATTGTCAGCAATGCCGAACCGGTTAATCCGGTGATATTGAAATCTTTCTGATACATAGCGGCAAACGTAGTGATGCTGCTATCCATCCACCATAGTATGATAATAACGGCAAACCACGCCATTAATCCGCCCAATAGGCCATACCAGAAGCCTGTATATAAAAACGGGCGATGGATAAACGCATCGGTTGCGCCAACCAGCTTCATCACTACGATTTCGTCATACTTGTTCAAAATATTCAGACGAATGGTGTTACCAATAATTAGTACAACGGCGATGAAAAGTAGTAATCCTATTAGCGTAACCAAGTCTCTGGCAATATCGATAACGGCATATAAACGCTCTAACCATTCGATATCCAGTTTACCTATATCAACTTCACGCTGCTGTCGCAGTTTATCTAGCAGTGCTTTGGCTGCTGTCGGCGACGCGTGTTTTTCGTTTGGCGTTACTAGCACTACATCAGGCAGTGGGTTTTTCTCTAGATAGGCGATGGCATCGCCCAACCCTGACAAATGCTGAAATTCTTTAAGCGCATCATCCGCTGGAATATAAACAACGCTGTCTATTTCAGACCAGCTGTTTAATCGTGCCACCAGCTGTTGCGAACTTGCCGCGTTGATATCTGGCTTTAAAAACAGAGATATTTCTGAAGCCTGATCCCAGCCTGCTGTAATTTTCTCAGTATTTTTCACCATGATATAAAGCGTACTAGGTAGCGTAATACTCAGGCCTAGTACCCCAATAGTCATTAAAGATGCCAGCGGCTGACGCCACAGCTCTCCAAGACTCGCCAGCGCTTGGCGCACATGGCTGACAAAGAACATCACAATAGATTGGACAAAGCCCACTTTGGCAGAAGACGCCCCTTTTGCACGCCCTTTAAACAAAATACTCATGACCAGGCTCCTTCACTGCTGGCTGAACTTGTGCCATCAAGATCATCAGTAAGGCCATCGGTGATCATTTGACCATTTTTGAGGGTCAGCGTGCGATAACGCATGCGAGCAATCAGCCCTAAATCATGGGTTGCAATAAGTACTGACACGCCCGCTTGATTGAAGTCTTCAAAAAGGCGAATGATTTCCATGGAAAGCTTGGGGTCGAGGTTACCGGTCGGTTCGTCTGCCAGCAGTAACGGGGGTTTATTTACTACTGCTCGCGCGATCCCCACTCGCTGCTGCTCACCACCAGACAACGTAATAGGCAGGCAACGCGCTTTATCTCTTAGCCCTACCATTTCAAGCGCAGCTTCTACGCGCTTGCGAATTTCTTTGTGGGTGTAACCCTCAATGACTAGCGGTAACGCCACGTTGTCAAAAACCGACTTGTCCATCAGCAGCTGGTGACTTTGGAAGATCATGCCGATATCGCGGCGTATGTATGCAATATCTCGACGGGTAATAGCGTTAAGGTCGTGGCCATTAATAAGAACGCGCCCTACTGTTGGACGCTCCATTAGGCTGATAAGTTTAAGTAGCGTGCTTTTTCCTGCGCCAGAATGCCCTGTTAAAAAGGCCATTTCACCCGGCGCAATATGAAAATTCACCTTGCTTAGCGCACGTTGTCCGCCCGGATAGGTTTTGCTTACCTGCTCAAACTTTATCATTATTTTTCCCTACCGCTTTGCTGGTTTTAGCTTTCAGGTGTGTCCATTTCGCTAAACAACGCATCAATAAATTCTTGTCCGTCAAACTGGCGTAAATCATCGATACTTTCGCCAACACCTATATACCTTATAGGAATTTTAAACTTATCGGCAATAGAGAATATAACGCCGCCTTTCGCTGTACCGTCTAACTTGGTTAGTGTTATGCCTGTTAAGCCCACGGCTTCGTTAAACAACTTGGCTTGGCTAATAGCGTTTTGCCCAGTACCTGCATCCAATGTAAGCATAACTTCATGAGGCGCATTCGGATTGATTTTCTTCATTACGCGAACCACTTTCTTAAGCTCTTCCATCAAGTTGTTCTTATTCTGCAGGCGCCCTGCCGTGTCGGCAATAAGGATATCTGTGCCGCGCGATTTTGCTGCTTCTAGTGCATCGTAAAGTACCGATGCACTGTCAGCGCCAGTGTGCTGTGCGATAACCGGAATATCGTTGCGCTCGCCCCATACTTGAAGCTGTTCAACCGCCGCCGCTCTAAAGGTATCACCCGCAGCAAGCATCACTTTCTTACCTTCTTGCTGGAACTGCTTAGCCAGCTTACCAATAGTCGTGGTTTTACCTACGCCATTTACGCCAACCATTAAGATAACGAACGGACCTTCACTGGAATCATGGGCCTGCATCACTTC
The DNA here is from genome assembly GCF_022348265.1 of Alteromonas sp. Cnat3-28. Classification (NCBI taxonomy): domain Bacteria; kingdom Pseudomonadati; phylum Pseudomonadota; class Gammaproteobacteria; order Alteromonadales; family Alteromonadaceae; genus Alteromonas; species Alteromonas sp. Cnat3-28. Next base: position 88,833 of record NZ_JAKREY010000007.1, on the reverse strand, counting down.
TGACAGAGGCTGATTCACTTGAGACAACATGCCAGACATTTGCTGCTTCATGATCTCCAGCAAGGCTTCGGCATCTTTTAAATCTTTTCGAGAAGCACTATCGGTGAGGTGATCGATGATTTTTTGCGTAGTGTCCATACCCACGTCAGCGACTAACAGTTGCGTTTCAAGGTCTTCATAGAGCTCGTCATCGATGGTTTTGCCTTTAAACAGGCTTACTATGCCGCTACCTAAATTCTCTTTTGTACGAGATAGGCTTTCTTTTAAACGTGCAAATAACGACTTTTTCTCTTTCGGCTTTTCTTCGGCTTTGGCTTTAGCCTGTGCTTCAGCTTCTGCTTTAGCGCGAGCCTCTTCTTCCGCTTGTGCCTTCGCCTGTGCTTCAGCTTCTGCCTTTGCGCGAGCTTCTTCTTCCGCTTGCGCCTTCGCCTGTGCTTCAGCCTCTGCCTTTGCGCGGGCTTCTTCTTCCGCTTGGGCTTTCGCCTGTGCATCAGCTTCTGCCTTAGCGCGAGCCTCTTCTTCCGCTTGCGCCTTCGCCTGTGCTTCAGCCTCTGCCTTTGCGCGGGCTTCTTCTTCCGCTTGGGCTTTCGCCTGTGCTTCAGCTTCTGCCTTTGCGCGAGCCTCTTCTTCCGCTTGCGCCTTCGCCTGTGCTTCAGCTTCTGCCTTAGCGCGGGCCTCTTCTTCCGCTTGTGCCTTCGCCTTTGCTTCAGCCTCTGCCTCAGCGCGGGCCTCTTCTTCCGCTTTAGCCTTCGCCTGTGCTTCAGCTTCTGCCTTAGCGCGCGCTTCTTCTTCCGCTTTAGCCTTCGCCTGCGCTTCAGCCTCTGCCTTTGCGCGGGCCTCTTCTTCCGCTTTGGCTTTCGCCTGCGCTTCAGCCTCCGCCTTTGCGCGGGCCTCTTCTTCCGCTTTGGCTTTCGCCTCTGCTTCAGCCTCCGCCTTTGCGCGGGCCTCTTCTTCCGCTTTGGCTTTCGCCTCTGCTTCAGCCTCTGCCTTTAAGCGAGCTTCTTCTTCCGCTTGGGCTTTTTGTTTCTCTGCTTTTTTGTTCTTACTGAACCAGCCAAAAAGTTTCGACATCGTTAGGACAAATCCTTATAAATTCTTAGCAATTTCGGCTACACTTGCCGCCTAATGTATGAACGCATGATACCATTGTCAGCCACTATGAAGCGAGTTTCTCGCCCTACTCGGGCACCATCTTCTGCAAAAAAACCTTATTCATCCCAAAAAGGGAAAAAATCAGGGAAAACCCAAAGCACAAATAGTCCTGGGCAAATACGCATTATCGGTGGCCAGTGGCGTGGTAGAAAGTTACCCGTACTCAATGCAGAAGGGTTAAGGCCAACTACAGACAGAAACAAAGAAACCTTGTTTAACTGGTTAATGCCGTACATAAACGATGCACGCTGCTTGGATGTATTTGCGGGTTCTGGTGGACTAGGTTTAGAAGCTCTGTCTCGCTATGCTGCACATTGTGATTTTATAGAGCTGGATAAACAGGCAGCAAGCCAGCTTAAAAGTAATCTTACCTTATTAAAAGCAAATGAACTGGCGTCAGCAACCGTTCATCAAGGGGACGCACTAGGTATTTTAAAAGGCATCAGCCAAGCGCCTTACGATATTGTTTTTGTCGATCCGCCTTTTGCGAAATCATTGGTTGCACCTACGCTGGCTGCGCTAGAAGATAACAAACTTGTTCATAGTGGTAGCGTGGTGTATTTAGAGCACGAAAGTGCGCTAACAACGCCCGCTTTCCCCGCCCATTGGCAAATTATTAAAGACAAACAAACTAGCGCGCTGCGCTATATGCTAATTGAGATATGTTGATTGATAACGATTGAAGGGCCTCAATTGAGGAGAGATAAGCCGTGACCTTTAACTAAGTACACGGCTTTTATTGAGCATAAGAGCTAAGGATCTGTTGCTCGTTTTACCTAAGCAAGATCAAATTGCGTTGCCATTAAAGTTCAAGACCAATATTGGAGATTCCAGCTTCCAAGGCAAGTGCTTTCATTTCGTCTGCCGCTTTCGCTGGGTATTTGGCTTGCTCTACATAATCAAGCAATTCGTTTTGTACCTCAACTTCAAACTCCATCAGCGGATGCCCTTTTACAGTCTCGTCATCGGCTTCTTCGCTTTCTAGCAAATAGGCTTCTACGCTGCCTTGCGATAACTTGCTGATGACCACTGCGCCTTGCGGATCGTCGCCTGCCATCAAATTTAGCAAACCAGCTAGACCAATAGCTGCATCAATTGCTGGATAAACGCCATAGTTGTCATGCTCACTGGTATCAGGTGTAGCCACTTCAACTTTCTCAAGCTGTACCGCAACGTTGAATTTGCTCTTGGGTGATTTCAACGTTTCCCACACCAAATTCAAACAGTTGCGCAATGCGCTTGCATCACCACTTTCCGTTAATTCACAGAAAAGCGTGTAGTTGGGTAGCATACGCTCAAGTAATGCAGCACCGAATGCAACGGCTTTCCAGCCTTCCAAGGCGCGAACGCGCCCAAAGGTATTAAGTTTTTGCTTTGCCATTTAAAGGGCTCCAGTGGCATGCATGAAATATTGGGTAACGCCATCCAGCAACATTTGGATAGCAATCATAACTAGGATCATACCCATTAATCGCTCCATCGCAACTAGACCGCGCTCCCCCAGAATTTTATGGAACACATTTGAAAATAGTAAGATCACTGCGCTTATCGACCATGAAGCCGCAAGCGCAATCGACCAGTCAGCCATTCTGTCTGGCGCTTGGTTGGCAAGAAGAATAAGCGCAGCCAGCGTTGAAGGGCCCGCTATCATAGGAATAGCTAGAGGTACTAGAAAAGGTTCTTCACCTACAGCTAATCCACTGGGGTTGCCCGATGATGGAAAAATCATTTTAAGCGCAATAAGGAACAGAATAATTCCCCCAGCGATACTTACTGTCTCTTGTTCCACGTTCAGAAAATTGAGAACCGATTGGCCACTGAACAAAAAGAGAAACAGGATGCCAAGAGCAAATAATAATTCTCGAATTAGGATGACTTGACGACGCTTTGGTTCTATCGATTTGAGTACCGACATGAACACAGGGAGGTTACCTAAGGGATCCATGATCAAAAAGAGCATGATGGCAGCAGACCAAGTATCCATTTATTTACTGTCTCCGGTTGTGAGGCTAAGCCCGTTTGCGCGTAAACCATTGAGTATAACTCAAAGTTCTTACAGATGGTCGTTTTAGGCGCGCAATGGTAAACCAAGCTGACTTAGTTAAAAACACCTTTTAAGGCATGATTGTTTTTCATTTATCTAGAGCCTGCAAAAAATACTCGAAAAATAACGAAAGTGCGCTTTACTAAAGCGTAGGGAGAAGTGTTTGTCATTTCTAAGCGGTGTTTTCGCCTTATTCACGGTCAGAATTCAAACAGCCCAATTGGCTTTTTCTACACCTTTTGGATAATGTCTTATCTCCAGAGCTTTTGATGTAATAGTGGGTAACATCATTTTGTTTAACGTTATGTTCTGCGCTTTGTTCGGCGTTGGAACCTGTTAATCCTCAATAAGAACAACCAAAAATAGGAAATATTGCAATGAGTTTGATGACTGTTAAAGAAGTGGCTGCTTTTCTTGGCGTACAAGAAGTGCGCGTAGAGCGCCTTGAGCGTGAAAGCCTTTTGGTTTCGAAAGATAAAGACACCGACGGTAACCCACTTTTCGACAGCGGCGACGTTGAACGCTATAAAACGCTAGCCGAGCGTTTAGGCGGGATCTAATTTACAGAAAAAGGGCGTAATTTTTTGCAAAGTCACGACCTTTTTATTTTTTTGCGCGAAGCGACGTTAGTTCAAGTAACGCTATTCGCTTTGCCTCTACTCATCCACGTGGCACAACGTGCGACGTTTAAAAATAGAGTAGAGTAGCGTTCGACAGCCATTGGAGGCGTCGAACGCTATTTTATTTATGCACTGAAGTCTTTCAGCATTCTCGCAATTGAGCGAATACCTTTCGCTGTTGCCCCTACCGGCATTTCAGATGTTGCCCCGCCATGGTAAGCAGCGGCTAAATCCAAATGTACCCAGCCTTCTGGCTTAACAAAGCGTGATAAGAAGCCCGCAGCGTTTGATGCACCGCCACCACCGCCACCTTTCATCGGGCGACTGTTTGCTGTATCTGCGAACGCCGATGGACAGCGCTCTGCGTGGAAATCTTCAAGTGGTAGCGGCCAAAAACGTTCGTTTTCTGCCTTCGCTGCTTTAAGCATTTGCTCGCGGGCATTATCATCTAACGAGAATACGCCATGGTAGTCAGAACCCAGTGCAACCACTGCAGCACCGGTTAGTGTTGCTGCATCAATAATCAGCGGTGCGCCCGTTTCCGTTGCCGCCATAAGGCCATCAGCCAACACTAAACGTCCTTCAGCATCGGTATTAACCACTTCAACGGTTACCCCATTTTTATAGGTAAGCACATCACCTAACTTATAAGCGTGACCGCTAATAAGGTTTTCGGCACAGCACAAAATAAGCTGAATACGCTTTTCACTGCCTTGAGAAATAGATAGCCCTAATGCCCCTGTTACCGTCGCTGCGCCGCCCATGTCACATTTCATATCTAACATGCCTTCGCTTGATTTAATGCTGTAGCCACCGCTGTCGAAGGTGATGCCTTTTCCAACTAGCACGGCATCAACTGGCGCATCCGTATTACCTGTTGGGTTGTAATCAAGTACCAGCATTGCAGGCGGACGTTCACTGCCGCGGCCCACATTATAAATGCCAATCCAGCCCTGCTCTTTCAGATCTTCACCTACCGTCATTGAGTAAGTGACCTTGTCACCACCCAGTGACTTAAGCCACTGTGCTGCTCGGGTTGCTAAGGTTTCAGGGCTTAGATCTTCAGGTGTTTCGTTTACCAGCTGACGGGTAAATAGTAACGCCGCATATTCTTGCTCTAGCGCTTCTTTGTCAGCCGTTTCGGCCCATTTTATTGACGCTGGTTTGCGCGCACGCGTGAAGCTAAGTGCAAAAGCCCACTGCTGCTCTTTGTGCCAATCACCGCTTAGCGTAACTGCTGGCAGGCTTAAGCCATCTAGCTTTCTCGCCGCTTGCTGAATTAAACGCTCATTAATCTTGTCGTCAGGCAGGTGAATAACTGCACCTGATTCAGTGAAAGAAAGCTTAGCACTCTCGCCCCACACTGCTTCAGCACTGTTTCTAGAAAGGCTAACGGTAAATTCTGCCATCGCGTTTTATTCCTTATTACATCGTTATATTATTGCAAAGCGCTTTTTGCGCTTGCACAAATGTTTGTTACTCTTTGGCGCCTTGTTTACTGCGCTTGTTGTTCGCTAAGCGCATACGCTATACGTGCTCGTTCAAAAGCACACATATCAATTAGCGAAACACACTAACGTGTTTTCACCTACATTCTAAAAAAGGCGACACATGAAGTTTTCACCTTCCTTATTACGCGGCACCCTTATAAAAAGGTACAAGCGATTTCTTGCCGATGTTGAGTTAGACGACGGCACTATTGTAACTGCACATTGCCCAAATACTGGCGCTATGACTGGCTGTGCTGTTCCTGGATACACTGTCTTTTTAAGTGAGTCCACCAACCCTAATCGAAAACTCAAGTATACATGGGAGCTAGCCCAAACATTTGATGGTCACTTCATCGGCATTAATACGCACAATGCTAATAAACTGGTGGCGGAAGCGCTAGATAACAAGGTGCTAAGCGAATTTTCAGACATCACAGATTGGAAAGCAGAAGTAACACCTCCTACCGCCAATAGCCGGTTCGACTTTGCATTAACCCGAAAAAATTCTGAACATCAAAGTGTTACTGAGTATATGGAAGTTAAATCCGTCACCTTAGCAGATGAAAACAAAGGGTTCTTCCCCGACGCAGTCACTCAACGCGGCGCGAAGCACTGTTTAGAACTTGCGCGTTTATCTGACAGTGGTATAAAAACCAATCTAATATTCTGCGTACAACACACCGCCATCGAAAGTGTACAAGTGGCCGAGCATATTGATCTAACTTATGCGGAAAGCGTAAAGATTGCCGCAAACGCTGGCGTAACGGTTTTGGCGGCAAGCTGTATAATAGACGAACAAAAAATCCTATTAAATCAAACACTCCCTTTGATTTTATAAAAAATAGGTTGATTTTTTTCATTTCGCCTTCATATTTGCGCCTTGTTTTAGTGGGAGAACGCACTAATGCGTTTGCTGGTAGCCAGCGGGCTAAATGAAAAAACACCTGGCTAATTTATGAAAGCAATACACCAGCATAATAATTACATAGACACGATTGATTGCCTGAAGTTGTCGAGTCTGATATAGATATCGGTCCAATCAGGACAAGATGGATGTCGTAGTGTAGGAGATGTGGCAGATGCCAACAGGAAAAGAAACAAAATCCCTAGGACTATTAGCGCTGGCAGGTTTACAGCCGTACGAGCCAAAAGCTGACGAAGAGTACATGGGCGAGCCCCAAATGGAGCACTTCCGTCTATTGCTTAAAGCATGGCGCAATCAACTTCGTGAAGAAGTTGACCGTACAGTAACGCACATGAAGGATGAAGCAGCAAACTTCCCTGATCCTGTAGACCGTGCAGCTCAAGAAGAAGAGTTCAGCCTTGAGTTACGTACACGTGACCGTGAGCGTAAGCTAATAAAGAAAATTGAAAAAACGCTTAAGCGAATTGAAGAAGACGATTTCGGCTTCTGTGACCAATGTGGTATCGAAATTGGTATTCGTCGCTTAGAAGCTCGTCCTACAGCAGATTTATGTATCGACTGTAAGACCATGGCTGAAATCAAAGAAAAACAACTTCAAGGTTAAGTTACTAGCCTCGATTACGTTGATATAGAAAGCCTCATCCCGAAAGGATGGGGCTTTTTGTTAAGCCTTTATTATGCATAACCACTATGTAGGGCGCTTTGCTCCCTCTCCATCCGGCCAACTTCACTTCGGTTCGTTAGTTACCGCTGTTGCCAGCTACCTAGATGCCAAAAGCCATAACGGAAAATGGCTGCTACGCATGGAAGATATAGACGAGCCGCGCTGTATTGAAGGTGTAGATAAAGACATACTCTCTACCCTAGAAGCCCACGGCCTGTATTGGGACGGCGACGTCATCTATCAAAGCCAACAACATGCCCGTTATCAGGCGGTTCTCGATGACTTACTCACACAACAAAAAGCCTATTTTTGTACCTGCACACGTAAGCAAATTAAAGCCATGGGCGGTGTTTATAACGGCCACTGTCGAACTGAGCCAGTGCACTCCACCACACAGGATTGTGCAGTTCGTTTAAAAGTAGATACGCAACTTGAAGCCTTTGATGATGTGCTTATGGGCAAAGTTATGCCCTCTAATTCAAGTACTGATTTAATAGCGGAAGACGTAGTGCTGAAACGACGAGATGGCTTATTTTCGTATAACCTTGTCGTGATTTTAGATGACGTATTTCAGCAAGTTAACCATGTCATTAGAGGGTGTGATTTAATTGATGTCACGCCTTTACAGCGCGCCGTGTACCACACGCTGGGCTATTCTACTCCTGAATACGGTCACGTGCCGGTCGCTGCCGTGGCACCAGGCAGAAAACTAAGTAAACAAAACTGTGCAGCGCCAGTTAAAAACGAAACAGCTTTAGATAATCTCGTGCGTGTGATGCACTTTTTAGGCTTTTCCTTTCCAAATGCGTCAGAATTTGGTGATATTGATTCGGCGCTTAAGACGGCTATTTCAATGTGGAATAGGAAAAAAGTAGTGAACACACCCGAAATTATTGTTCCACAGCATGAATCCACTTATTATAGCGAACCTTTATAGTCTGCGGAGATACCATCATCATTCATCGTGTTTTTAAATCTGTTAAGCGCGCTTTTTCAAAAGAGAGTTCGTCTCCTAACGCTTTAAAGCCAAGGACTATGACCCGTGGAGAACACGGTATATCTCGCGAAGACGTAAGCGCAAATGCATTAAAAGTAATGTATCGCCTTAATGGAGCTGGCTTCGAATCCTATTTGGTAGGAGGCTGTGTACGCGACATTTTGATGGGTCACGAACCAAAAGATTTCGACGTGGTGACGAACGCCACACCTGAACAAATTAAAGGCTTGTTCAGAAATTGCCGCCTTATCGGCAGGCGCTTTCGTTTGGCCCATATTGTGTTTGGCCGTGAAATCATTGAAGTAGCCACGTTCCGCGGGCATCACCAAGAGTCAGACGAAGACGAAAACCTTCCCAAGGGCAAGGCTGTCGCAAAGCGCGACGCTCACGGTCAATTAGTACGCGATAACGTATTTGGCACCATTGAAGAAGATGCTGAACGCCGTGACTTTACCTTTAACGCCATGTATTACAGCGTGGCAGACTTTACGGTAAAAGACTTCGCTAATGGCTTAGCCGCCATAGAAAAACGAGAAGTTGAGCTTATTGGCGACCCGGAAACACGCTACCGTGAAGATCCGGTACGCATGCTACGTGCGGTGCGCTTTGCCGTTAAGCTTGGCATGCGCATTGAAGCAAAAACCGCTGCACCGATAAAATCTCTGGCCAACCTTTTACAGAACATTCCACCTGCGCGCTTGTTTGAAGAAACCCTTAAACTGTTTTTATCGGGTAAGGGAGAAGAAACTTTCTTAATGCTGCACGAATACGGCTTAATCGAGCCTTTGTTCCCTCAGCTAACGCCGTTTTTGAAAGATGAAAACAGCCGTGAAATGCAGTTTGTACGTCGCGTACTTGCCAATACCGACGAGCGCATTAATAGCGACCAGCGTGTTACGCCAGCGTTCCTTTATGCCGCACTACTCTGGTATCCGGTTGAAGAAGAGTCACAACGCTTACAAAGTGAGTCTGGCTTAAATGCTCACGATGCATTTAATATTGCGTCAGGCGAGGTTATCGCACGTCAAACACAACGTATTATGATCCCTAAACGCTTCTCTACCGTGGTTCGGGACATCTGGATTTTACAGCAACGCCTACCTAAGCGCTTTGGCCGTCGCGCTTTCCAATTGCTCACGCTCCCTAAATTTAGAGCTGGCTATGACTTTTTACTTGCCCGCGGCCAGATTGAAGGTGGCGATCTATTAGAGCTAGCTCAGTGGTGGACGCACTTCCAGCACGCTGACAACGGTAAGCAGAAAGGCATGCTTAACGCCCTTCGCAAAAGCGAAGGCGGCGCAAAAGGTGCCCCGCGTAAGCGCAAGCGTAAACCAGCGAAGCGAGGTCCTGATGCATAAAGAGCACGTGTACATTGGTGTAGGTAGCAACCTTGGCGATAGCCAGGGAAAAGCCCAGCGCGCGTTTGATGCGATAGGTCAAATCGAAGACACCCGCGTACTTAAAACCTCTTCACTTTATTCTAGTAAACCGATGGGGCCGCAAGACCAACCTGACTATATTAACGCGGTGTGCTTAATTGAGACCTCGTTAAAGCCGCACGGCTTATTGAAGCAGCTGCAACGCATTGAGCTGGAAGAAGGCCGTGAGCGCAAAGGTGAGCGCTGGGGACCACGCACGTTGGATTTGGATATTTTGTTGTACGGCAGCGAAACTATCGACACCGCAGACTTAATCATTCCCCATTACGGCATGGCAGAACGCGAGTTCGTTATGGTGCCGCTGTTTGAAATTGCGCCCAAAATGGTTATGCACGATGGCAAACCCATCTCGGCATGGGTCGCTAACTGCTCGCTGGATGGACTTCGTCGCCTGCGCTCTTCCAATTAGCGGCAAAATCCGTATAGTTCGCCACACGATACCAACAATATCAATCTGAGACATGTCATGAAGAAAGTAACTGTATCGGGCTTGCTTAAGAAAAAGCAGGCCGGGGAAAAGATCACCTCTTTAACCGCTTACGACGCCAGCTTCGCCAAAATGTTCGACGAACAAGGCGTTGACGCCCTTCTTATCGGCGACTCTTTAGGCATGGTCCTTCAAGGTGAAGACGACACCCTACCGGTAACCATCGATGACATTGCCTACCACACGAAAAGTGTGCGTCGCGGCACTGAACGCGCCTTCGTATTAGCCGATATGCCGTTTATGTCTTACGCCACTCCTGAGCAAACCTACGCCAATGCAGCAAAGCTTATGGCTGCAGGTGCAAGTATGGTTAAGATGGAAGGTGGAAGCTGGCTGTGCGACACCATCAAAGGCTTAAACCTGCGCGGCGTCCCTGTGTGTGGCCATTTAGGCTTAACGCCTCAGTCAGTGCACGTATTCGGTGGTTTTAAAGTACAAGGCCGCGAAGCGAGCCAGGCTGAAAAACTGCTTAACGAAGCGAAAGCGTTGGAAGAAGCCGGTATTCAGTTATTAGTGCTTGAGTGCGTGCCTTCATCGCTAGGCAAAGCGGTTAGCGAAGCCCTAACCATACCGGTAATCGGTATAGGCGCAGGCAAAGATACCGACGGTCAAATTCTGGTGATGCACGACATGTTTGGCATCAGCGCAAACTATATGCCGAAGTTCTCAAAGAACTACCTTGTAGAAACCGGCGATATGCGCAAAGCCGTATCAAAATATATTGAAGATGTGCAAAGCGGTGCGTTCCCATCGGCTGAACACAGCTTCGAGTAACGAGGTAAATTATGAAGGTGGTTGATAGTATTTCAGCATTGCGCGACACCGTAAATACGTGGCGTCGAAATGGTGAAACCGTAGGTTTTGTACCCACTATGGGCAACCTGCACGATGGTCATCTCAAACTAGTTAAAAAAGCGAAAGCGCACAACGACAAAGTGGTGGTTAGCATTTTTGTTAATCCCATGCAATTTGGTGCGAACGAAGATTTAGACGCCTATCCACGCACTATCGAAGAAGATAAAGCTAAGCTTATTTCTGTGGGTGCTGACGCGGTGTTTTTACCTAGCGTAGCGGAAATGTATCCGGCAGGTCTGGATGCGCAGACGTTCGTTGAAGTGCCCGGTATTTCAGACTCGCACTGTGGCGCCAGTCGCCCTGGCCATTTTCGCGGCGTCGCTACCGTGGTGACCAAGCTTTTCAACATGGTACAGCCCGACGATGCGTTTTTTGGTGAAAAAGACTTCCAGCAGCTACAAGTTATTCGCGCGTTAGCTCGCGATTTATCAATGGCAGTGAAGGTTCACGGTGTGCCTACTGAGCGCGAAACGTCAGGCCTAGCAATGAGCTCTAGAAATGGCTACCTGACAGACACTGAAAAAGCGACGGCGAGTGCTATTTTTGCAGAAATGCAGCGCTTAAAAGCGGGCATAGAAAGTGGTAACACCGACTTTGTTCAGCTTGAAAATGCCATGGTCAGTAACCTTGAAGCAAAAGGCTTTAAGAAAGACTACTGTCAGGTAGTTAACGCCGCTACCTTTGAACCAGCTAGCAATAGCGACAAAGAATTAGTTCTGCTTGTTGCTATGTTTATGGGAAAGACGCGCTTAATTGATAATATGCAAATTACGCGAGATTAAGCGTAATACCAATCCTCGCGGATAAACTCGAACTACAAAAGAAAACGCCCGATGCATGACTCCTAAACAGAGCCTGTATCGGGCGTTTTTTATATGTAGCTGTTAAAGTCGGCGGTTAAGATGCAACGGTTTCTGTTTCGCGAACGAAATCCATTAGCTCTTTCCAAGCCTGTGTCTCTTTCGCAATTAAGTGTTGCTCAGCCAAAATTGCGGCCAAGTCGTTATGGCTAGTAAGCGGATTCGCTAACACTACGCGAAACACGGTAATACACTGGGAAGGGTAATCAGGCGCTTCCAGGCGAGTACGAGACACAAAAGACTTACCTGCTTCACGCTGCTGCTTTTGTACCGCAACAACAAGGGCATCAACCTTCTCATTAATAGCGTTGCGGGTTTTAGCATTCACATGCTTCAGCTTTTCCTGCACTTCAGCGGGACAAACGCGATAGGTCAACAAAGAGAGAATAGGAGTTGTCGTCAACTCGAAGTCTTGGGCCTTATCAATCATCTGCGCAAAGTCTTTGGCTTTATCAATGCTGCGATCAATAAGTAGCTCGTACCCTTTGCGACCGAATATATGCAGCGCCGAGTACACCATCATGGCCATACCGTTGCGGGAGCCTTCAAGCGTGGTAGCACCTAAGTCTTTAGAGCCTGCACGCAAAATATATTGCGCGTGATGTCTTACCGCATTGGCATTTTGTGGGTCTTTGAAAAGCGCCATTCCTGCGCCCATTGGCACGTACATTTGCTTATGTGCATCAATAGTCACTGAGTCTGCGCGTTCAATACCTTTTAGTCTGTCGCGATAGCGCGCCGAGAACAGCGTAGCGCCGCCCCAGGCTGCGTCTACATGGAACCAGCAGCCTAACTCTTTGGCTACGTCAGCAAGCTCGTCTAGCGGGTCTACGTGCCCTGTTTCGGTGGTGCCGCCTACCCCAACGATAGCAAGAAGCTTATTGCCTTCCTCTTGATAACGTTTACCAATGCGAAGGGCTTTTGCTGGATCTAGGGTTTGCTTTGGCGCGGGCACAGTTAATAATTGTTCGCGGCCTAACCCCAATACATCCACTGCCTTTGACAGCGAGTAATGCCCACGTTTACTGCACATCACGCCTAAATTGTTAATGTCGTAGTGACGATAGGCAGCGGCAAGACCTGCTTTTGCCACGCCAGAAAACCCTTTTTGTGGGCCTAGTAGTTTGTTGCGAGCCACCCATAAGGCAGTGATGTTGGCAATGGTTCCGCCAGAGCAAAATGCCCCCAAAGAATGGGCCGCACTGTGAAGATGGTTGTCGTAAAAGCTTTGAGGCTGATCGTACACAAGGTTGTGCATCATTCCCAGTACTTGACGTTCTAGCGGCGTGAAAGCTTTAGACGTTTCTATTTTAACCAAGTTCTGGTTAAGCCCGACCATTAACTTAGAAAGCGGCAGGTGAAAATAGGGCAACGCTGAGGTCATGTGACCAATAAAGGTAGGCGAGTAAGTATTAACTGAATGCGCAACAAGCTTATCTAACAAGCTTTCAGCATGAGTAGACACAAACTCGGGTGACTCAGGCACCTTGGAGTCTGAAAAGTCTTTTTCAATTTCTTCTAACGACGTCTTTTTTGTCACTACGTGCTGCGACAAAAAATCTAAGATATTGTCAGATAAATGCTGCTCTATTTGAGCCAGCTTTGAGTCTTTGTGTTCAGGCTTGGTAAAGACCCTAAACAGGTGCTCTAAACTAACTTGCGCTTCACCCACTCAACACACCTCATACTTAAAACAATCACACATTTCGCTTACATTTATTGGGCGAAATCAACAGGCGGTTTTGTAGGACACCGGCCTGACACTTACTTTTCCTTTTAGCCAAATAGCATTCGACACAATTACTTTGCGACTGGTGCAGCTATTTATCCAACATATCCCTTAACGGTACATCGGCTGGGCTAATGCGCGTTGACGCGGTCCATTCGTTGCCAAACCTGAAAACTTATCACAATACTTTCAGGGTGTCGCACTTTACATCAGATTGCAATGCTCGCCAAGGGTTAGCGCACGGCATTTAAGCGACTATTAACGTTTTATTACATGCAAAAAACTTATGAAGCGGTTAACTCTGCACACGTATTTAAACGAATTCCCCCGAATTTTGTACCGCAAATTTTATCAGTCTCTACTATATTTAATTTATGAATAGTACCAACACGGGTCTCTCGTATTGGTTTTCCATCTTCTAATTGCGAGCCTAAGTAGCCATTGAACTGACATTCAAGCATTCATCGCTGCGATAAAGTACTGCTTCAAAGCAAGGGGGTCTGTTTATGCCCATTCGTGAAATTTCCGAGGATTTCTCTATCGATGATATCGTGCCTTATTTTCAACCCATCGTTGACTTACAAAGCCAAGGAGTATGGCGCTACGAGTGCCTGGCACGCTTGATAACCCGAGGTGATAAGACTTTTTTACCTAGCGAATTTCTCTACCTTATAGAGCGCGAACAACACGTAAATACACTTGCAGCGAGCATGTTTGTGCAATGTGCCAGCTATTTTCACGACGTTAATATCCCTTGGAACATCAATATAACTGCCAATGACCTTCACAATGTAGAGCTTACTAATACCCTCATCACCCATTTAGCAAGCTATCCCACGCCGGAGCGTGTAAGTATAGAAGTGAGTGCTTCTACTGCCCTATCCAATCCGAAAAGCCTTACCGCATTTATCGAAAAAAGCATGCATGTGGGGCTGGGCGTTTTCATCGACAACGTTGGATCATGCCCAGGTAACATACGAGCGCTTATGAACTTGCCGGTTCGGGGGATTAAGCTCGCTGGCGGGCTAATTAAACACTATGACGAACAAGAGGCAGTGAGGGAATATGTAGACTATCTGCTGTCGCTATGTGAACGCCATGGAGTAAGCACTATTGCCGAGCACGTAGAAGATGAGGCGCATCTAGAACGCGTAAAACGCCTGCCCATTCGTTATGCACAGGGGTATGTGTTTAGTCCGCCCATGGCGAATGTGCGAAGTGCCACTGCGCGCCATTAACAAGCGAATTATACAAATTTGAATAACAAACGGGGCGAGCTTTTCATCTCACCCCACTTTTACAGCTTTCAGTATTTCTTGCTGCTATAGCAGACTCAGCCTTCTTCGCTACGGCAGTTAAGCTGCCAGCACGATTGACCGCTCCCTCGGTACTTTCGCTCAAACGGCGTCATGTGATCATCGCCAGTGACTTCAGATAAATCAGATACCATGCCGTAATGTTTAGCCGCTTGCGCAAATTCCATTAAATAAATAAGCCAATTGCTGCGCACCTCAATATTAGGGGTTATTGCCATTAAATCGACCATAGCCGCACTTCCATGCCAGCGCTTTTGAATCTGCGTCTTTTTAGGATAGGGGTTCGGATACAACAAAAAGTGCTGAGTCACGTTCCAATTAGACTGCTTTACTAAGCGCCAAAAGTCGTTCACATCGGCACGAATGACCCGATAGTTATCTTGCTGTGCACTGTAATGCTCGTGTTTATCCACCCGCAGCGCCGACTTATCGATACCGATAACACGCGCATCGGGGTTTGCTCTTGCAATATTCGCCGTACTTTCGCCAACGCCGCAGCATGAATCTAAAATGATCTCGCCGCTAAAGCCATCAAGCCACGCACTGACTTCGTCAAAAGCGGCTTGTGTATGGTCGCTAATCGGTCGCTTATTTTCACTCGCTTGGTACTTTTTCACTAAGTTGTCTAACTTATCGTGAATACCTACCTGCGATGTTGTGATTTCTCTAGAATTACCGCTGGCCATTAGCTACGAATACCTTTACCCGTTTTAAGTAGGTAGTACGCCACACCAAATAGCAGTGCATTAAAGCCCACTAACAAGGCAAGCGACAAGGTTACATTTACGTCAGAGAACCCTAAGAACCCATAACGAAACCCGTTGACCATATACACAACAGGGTTCGCCTTACTCACCCACTGCCAGAATTCAGGCAATAGGGTAAGTGAATAAAACACACCACCTAAGTAAGTTAACGGTGTTAATACAAACGTTGGAACCACGCTAATATCATCAAAGGTCTTCGCAAATACCGCATTAATTAAACCCGCAGTCGCAAACAAGGTAGAAGTGAGTAACAACGTGAGCGCAATAATGCCCAAATTGTGTATTTGAACATCAACGAAAAACAGCGACACTAAGGTTACGATAATACCTATCAGTATGGCGCGGGCCACGCCGCCGCCCACATACCCAAGAATGATGACCGAAGTGGGTACTGGTGACACCAACAGCTCTTCAATATTGCGCTGAAATTTAGCACTAAAAAATGAAGAGGACACGTTGGCGTAGGAGTTTGTGATCACCGACATCATAATAAGGCCGGGCACAATAAACTCCATGTAAGTAAAGCCGCCCATTTCGCCGATACGGTTACCGATGAGGCTACCGAATATCACGAAGTACAAACTCATTGTAATAGCTGGCGGCACAAGGGTTTGTACCCAAATGCGCAAAAAGCGCGTACATTCTTTTATCCAAATAGTGGTTAGCGCCACATAGTTTTGCTTAAACCAACCCACGTTTTCTTCTGTGTTCATTTGTGTACTTTCAGTTTTCATGTTTTTCACCTTTACCTGCTGTGGGTTTAGCCAGCTTGCTTCGCTGATTCAACTAAACGCACAAATAGCTCTTCAAGGCGATTTGATTTATTGCGCATGCTCATTACTTGAATGCCCTTTTCACTTAGCTGGGTGAAAACCGGGTTCAATCCTTCCGTTTTCTCAACATCAACTTCAAGGGTATGGTCGTCAATCAAACGGTGTTCAAAGCCCGTTAGTAGGTCATCTGTCGTCGTCATGCCCTCTGGTATTTTGATATCCAACACAAAGGTTTCTAGGCTTAGTTTAGACAATAAAGCTTTCATGCTGGTGTTCTCGACAATGGTGCCCTTGTTAATAATGGCGATATTGCGACACAGCATTTCTGCTTCTTCAAGATAGTGGGTAGTGAGGATAATCGTGATCCCCTGACGGTTAATCTCTTCTAAGAAACCCCACATAGAGCGGCGAATTTCAATATCTACGCCCGCGGTTGGCTCATCTAAAATAAGCAATTTCGGCTCATGCATGAGTGCTCGAGCAATCATCAGTCTTCGCTTCATACCACCCGATAGCTCACGCGCGCGGGCATCGCGTTTTTCCCACAGGTCGAGCTGAGCAAGGTATTTTTTAGCACGCTCTTTCGCAATACTGCGCGGTACGCCGTAGTAACCTGCCTGATTCAATACAATTTGCAGTACAGTTTCAAATTGGTTGAAATTGAACTCTTGTGGCACCAGACCAATGCAGGCTTTGGCTTGCTCTTTTTGCGTTGTGAGGTCATAACCAAACACCGACACACTGCCATTGGTTTGGTTTACAAGTGAACTGATAATACCAATAGTGGTAGATTTACCCGCCCCATTTGGGCCAAGTAATGCAAAGAAGTCTCCTTCTTGTACTGTAAGGTCGACGCCTTTTAGTGCCTGTACGCCACCTTTGTAGGTTTTGGTTAACCCTTTAATGTCCAACGCTTTCATGATTTGCCCGTAGTGAGAGTGTGATCACTAAGACGTATTGACCTTTGATGCAAACCAAAGGTCAGCACGCCCTAATTAACTTTAGTGAGATGCAGTTATCTGTCGCTAACAACTTACAACCAACGAAGTGTAACCTAGTTCATGCCATTAAATGAATACACTCGCGTTTAGTGGTTGCTTTAAACAGTTTAAGCTTTCGTCTTCTAAATGAGAGCGAAAACGCCTTTTTTCAACCCCAATAAAAAAGCGCCGCGTACCGTTGGGGTAGTACGCAGCGCAAAGGGTAGCTTAATACCAGTCTGAATAGATAATTGAGACTTTTACGTAGAAGTTCAGCCTTACCGCTTCCACGGCACTGTTTCCCCTCTCCCAGTCTTTGAAGAGGCTTCTACAGTGCAATCCGCCTCGCTTGCCTGGCACTTAAAAAAAGCAGTGCGCTAAACTCGACGGACAAATACTATTAAACCCGTTATTAATGGCAAAAAAAGCGCGCAATTGTGGAAATGTGGTGGTGATTTAAAATGCCTGTACAATCAGCATGTAGAGGAACGCGCAGAGCCTTATTCAAAGTCGCGTTTCTCAATGTTATACCAGCTAAAATTTCACGATGGCCACTCACAAATATGGCGTAAATGAGGCAGGCTTGAGGATTTTATGCCGAACTTAGGCAACAGCTGTCATTCATAGGTATAGTGTGCGCTCTATCAGAATTATATTTGCGGGTTAATGTATGCCAAAGACAATTGCATTAGTGGAAGATGACGCGGCCATTCGCGAAAATTACATTATGGCGCTTAAAGCGCAGGGCTATAGCGTGAATGCCTATGAGGACAGGCCTTC
Organism: Alteromonas sp. Cnat3-28; assembly: GCF_022348265.1. Taxonomy (NCBI): domain Bacteria; kingdom Pseudomonadati; phylum Pseudomonadota; class Gammaproteobacteria; order Alteromonadales; family Alteromonadaceae; genus Alteromonas; species Alteromonas sp. Cnat3-28. The sequence goes on along the minus strand of NZ_JAKREY010000007.1, from coordinate 70,955 downwards.
TGCTGCTGAAGCGTTTAACCACACCTTACCCGACTTAGCCATTATCGATATTGGTTTGAAAGATGAAATTGAGGGGGGCTTTATGCTGTGTCAGCAACTGCGAGGCCTATCACAAACCCTACCTATCATCTTTTTTACTGCACGAGATAACGACGTAGATACTATCAGCGGCCTTAGAATGGGCGCGGACGACTACCTGACTAAAGATATTAGCATGGCTCATCTGCTAGCACGCATTGCAGCCTTGTTCAGGCGTACAGACTTACTTGCTGCCCCCACAGAACAAAAAGATGAGCTAAAAGTGGGCGACTTAAAAGTAGACGTGTCGAGAATGACGGTAAGCTGGCAGAACCAGCCCGTTTTGTTAACGGTAACAGAGTTTTGGATGCTGCATGCGCTTATTAAGCGCCCTGGCCATGTGAAAAGCCGCCAACAGCTCATGGATGAGTCCAGAATGGTGGTAGATGACACCACTATTACTTCGCATATCAAACGTATGCGTAAAAAGTTTGTGCAGCTTGACCCAAACTTCGATCATATCGACACCGTATACGGCATGGGATATCGCTGGCAGCTGTAGCGGGCTTTCGACTAAAACTGCGTTTCGTCTGATTAAAAGATAAGGGCAACCGACTAAAAACATGGGATTTCGCTTTTCAATACGCCTTCAGCTTATGGTGCTGTCGCTGTTCTTATTCACCATACCCTACTTAGGTTATAACTATGTATGGGAGCTTGAGCAGTATCTGCGAAACGGTCAAGAACAAACCATGATTGGCACGGCACGAGCTGTTGCCACTGCCCTTCACGAGCGTCCCGCTTTATTTGATAGCCAATCAGCGTATCTTCAAGACGTGCGCCCCGGAACAGATCTTTACGCGCCACCTATCCCGTCCCCCATTCGACTTGATGGCGAACTTAACGACTGGCAGCAAGTCAGCGAGTTAATGAGTGAGTATGGCAGTGGCGAAGTTATTGAGTACTACAATGGCTACGCGGGAGAACCTACCAGCTTGTCGTTTAAGCATATGGTGGGGCGCTACGGTCAATTTCTGTATGCCATGTTTGAAGTCAGTGATGACGTGCTGCTGTGGCGACAACCCAATAGTTTAAGCGTGGAGACTGGCGACCACTTACTTGTGGGCATGGAAACTCCACAGGGAGAATTAGCAAGGTATGTTGTCGCCCCTTATGAAAGTGGCTGGGTAAATGCGTACAAGCTCGCAGATAACACAACGACAACTCGGGCGGTAGAGAACGCGCTCTCTATTCAAGGCCGATGGCAAGAGACTGCCACGGGCTACAACATTGAACTGCGCTTTCCGCTATCAATGACCACAGGCGGCTTAGCATTTTCAATTGTCGATGTGGACGACAGGGCAAGTCGATTGAAGCAGTACGCGTTAGGTACGGCTAATACAAAAGAGCTCGCTGAATTAGGTACTGTTATCACTCCTTCCCCTGAAATTGAGCGCATTCTGGCAGGTTTAAAATATGCCGATTCACGGGTGTGGGTCGTAGATAAACACAAGCGGGTACTCGCCCGCGCTGGTGACATTCAATCGGCCACTGGTATTGAAGTAGATGAAAAAGAAACCTCTTCAAATGCAATTTGGCACTGGGTTGAAAGTGAGTGGTTACTTCCACTTTATTATCAGATTCTTACGCGGCCACCTGCCGACTTTATTGACGAGCTAGACGATGCTTATGCATTGGTAGGGCAGGATTTAGGCACGGCGCTGAATGGCCAACCCGATTCACTATGGCGTTTGTCACCCGATAACAAAGCCATAGTACTCTCCGCTGCCTACCCAATTTTTATTGAAGGCAACGTAATGGGGGCGGTTATTGTAGAGCAAACCACCAATGGCATTCGTACTTTGCGTAACCGGGCATTAGAACAGCTCTTTCACGTGATTTTAGCAGTGATGACCATAGGTACATTAGGGTTACTGCTGTTCGCTACGCGAATTTCAAACCGCATTCGCTCCCTTCGCGATAACACCGAAGCGGTGATAGATGATAATGGCAAAATCATTGGAACCCTGCCGGTATCAAATCAGCGTGATGAAATTGGTGATTTATCCCGTTCATTTGCGGATGTGCTTTCGCGGTTACAGCAGTACAACTCCTATTTAGAAAACATGGCATCCCGCTTGTCTCACGAACTTAGAACGCCCATTGCCGTGGTAAAATCATCGCTGGATATGCTGACTCAGGTTAATGACGCCGACCAACAAGCCGTTTTTGTTGAAAGGGCGCAATCAGGGGTGAACCGCCTAAGTACAATATTAAACAGTATGAGTGAAGCCACCCGATTAGAGCAGGCCATTCAACAAGAAGATTTAGAACCATTCGACTTAGTTAAGGTGATATCTGGGTGTATTGCTGGTTACGAACATGCCTATAGCCATCGACGCTTTAGTTTTACCCACAATGCTGATACTGCGCGCATACTTGGCTCCCCTGAACTTACGGCTCAAATGTTCGATAAAGTTATCGCTAACGCCGTAGATTTCAGTGAAAAAGAAAGTGAAATCCAAGTCAGTATTACGGTTAAGGACAAGCAAGCTGAGCTAACCATTAGTAATACCGGACCGCTCCTTCCAGAAGGAATGAGGTCTCAGTTGCTTCAGTCTATGGTGTCGGTGAGAAAAGAAAACGATGTGCAAAATGCCTCTTCACCGCACTTGGGGCTAGGGCTTTACATTGCCAACATCATAATGACCTTCCACAAAGGTCAGTTATCTTTATTCAATCGGAAGGATAGTACAGGTGTAGTCGTCAGCGCACGCTTTCCTTTGATGTAAATGAATGAAAAAAACGTCCAACTCGGTCTATAGTTAAAGTCTAATAAACTTTGCTACATAGATAGCGAAAGCCGAGCACATACCTCATACCAGTCCGCATAGGTTATTATCTATACGGATTGGTATTGAATAGGCTATACGTAGTCATATGCTTTCGTGTCAACAAAGGACGCATAGCGCTTTGCCTTTCTGTCAAAGGCTAAAGCCATTATAAAGAATGAATTACAATGCAAAAAAACAACACGTTATTGATTAAATCCATGTCATTTGCGCTTTCTATTTTCTTTACTTCTCATCGAAGGGCGAGCACGTTCAACATAACTAGTTTTATCACAGGTACATTCACATCGAGCGCTCTCTTACTAGCCGGCGCTACCCTTTCATGGGCACATGCCGCTGATACATCCTTATCAGCAACGCCAACCATTTCGATATACGTTAGCGACGCCAATGGGGAGCCTGTGAAAGATATGGTGTTAACCCTAACGCCTAACTTTACGCTTGCATCAACACCACAGCGTGAAGAAGAGCCCGCCATAATGAATCAAATCGATAAACAATTTGCGCCTCACGTGCTTGTTGTTCAATCAGGCACAGATATTTCGTTTCCAAACGCAGATAATCTTTTTCATCACGTGTATTCCTTTTCTCCTACAAAACAGTTTGAGCTAAAACTCTATAAAGAGTTTACCGCTGAACCGCTTCGCTTTGAGCAAGCTGGTATTGTAGATATTGGCTGCAATATTCACGACTGGATGCTGGGCTATATTGTGGTAACCGACAGCCCATTTTTCGCAAAAACCAATGAAGAAGGCGTAATGAATGTTTCACTTCCGGTAGGCGAGTACAGTGTTATGACCTGGCACCCGCAGCAACCTGATGTGAAACTATTTAACAGCGCAACATTGCATATCACCAACTCACAAGAATACAAATTCGTGCTTGATGCAGTTTTCAGTGACGATGACTTCGACGAAGGATTTGGCGATTATTAATGCGTAATGTCTTTGCCTTAACCGTCTGTTTGCTTTGCACGAGTTTAACACTTCAGGTTCACGGAGAAACCAAGGCCCTAGTAAGAACAAGCTTTGTGGCAAAAGATGATTCGCGAAGCTTTCAGCAAATGGGGACCGGCCATCAGCGTTATGAAAGTAACGGCATACAGCTCTCTCATGCTGCAGTGATAGCTGACTTTATGTTAGCGGATAGTTGGTCGGCAGTTGGCGTCATCAATGGTTATAGCGATGGGGAACAAAAGGTTGGATTCTCCGAACTTTACCTAAAATATCGCCCGTTAGTCGCATCCAGCATAAAGCCTGAAGTAAAAATAGGGGCATTTTTTCCCGCACTCTCAGCGGAAAATACCGACGCGGGTTGGTTATCGCCTCATTTTCTGAGTAACTCAGCAATTAATAGTTGGGTGGGTGAAGAACTAAGAACGGGCGGTATCGAAGTAAGTCTACGACAAAATGGCAGGCAAATAAGAAGCCACTGGTCATGGAAAGTATTAGGCAGCGTGTTCAAAGGTAATGATTCCACCGGCACTCTGCTTTCTTGGCGAGGGTTTGCCCTTCACGACAGACAGTCCGTTTATAATGATCGCGTAAACTTCCTCCCCATTCCCGGCGTCGTCGATGAAGATAAGTTAAACGCACCGGCATGGACTGAACCCTTCAGGGAAATTGACAATCGGTTTGGGTACTACGTAGGAGCTCACTTAGCCTATGCTAGAAAGGCCGAGTTGCGTTATTACTATTACGACAATAATGCAGACCCGAACATTGTTGACCCAGACCGCATTTATGCCTGGCATACGCGCTTTCATTCATTAACACTGCGATATTTACCACGACCTGAGTTAACGGTGTTTTCTCAAGTGCTACTAGGTGACACTTTGATGGGGGAGCATATCGTAGACAACGATTTTTCCAGTGCGTATATCGGTGCGGCATACAACCTAAAGCAATTAGGCTGGGAAGATTTAACTTTAGCCATGCGTGGGGACTGGTATCAGGTGGTGGATAACGATGATGTTATGTATGACCCGAATGGAAGCAGAGGTAACGCCTTTACCGTTAGCTTAAGGTACGACATTACCGCTTATTTATCCGTTAGCACAGAGTGGCAATTAAATTCAGGGCATCAGGAGAATTTGCGTTTTTTCCAATCCGACGAGGACTATAGAGAGCAACTATTTCAGCTGGCGTTCACTGTAACTCTGTAGCGACGCGACTGGTGTTCGTCCTACCCTTTGGCCACTTCAATTAAATCAAATTTTGTTTCGCTGTCTCCTTTCACCATCACCTGACACTGTCCCCAAGAGTTTGGAATTTGCCAGACATGCGCTTCGGCAACCGTGAATTTTTCTCGATGAGTATCACAACGGACTTCAACGGTATCAAGTTCGCCTTGGATGTTGCCAAAAGCAAACTTACTTCGCACAAGAGTGTGGAACCAATTCCCATCACTTCCTATCGTTACGGGCACGGTTAAGTTTTGCTCAGATGCAATAGATTCTTCAATCTGACTAATTAGCGGCGCGATCTCGCCAATACGCGTTTCTTGCGCTTCCATGTCTTGAAGTGTGGTGTAGGATTTTAATGCTTCTGCATAATACCCGCGCTGAGCATCGAGTATGACTTTTCTCTGAAGGGTGTATGCCACATAATCTTCATCAAACACCATGTTATTGAAGCGCTTACTACCATTGCTGGCAAGTAATCGCGTTAGGCTTTGCGCTTCCCTCTCTACGTCGCCTTGTTTGCTCGCTATATGAGACTCCAAGTTTAGCAACCACGTATTTTCATAGCGGTTTAGCGTATCCCAACCTAGAAGCTCTTTAAGTGCTTCATCAGCCGCGTCAACATCACCCGCATTAAAGCGCTCGTCTGCGTCTTTATAAGCTTTAATAAATTTGCGTGTGGCACCGCTTTTTCCGCTTATAGCGAAATCCATTTGGACTGCTTGATGACACTGCTGGGTAGGTTCGCCATCTTTGATCGCAGGGTTATACTGCCATTTTTTAACCGCTGACAGTGCACTGCGTTTGAACGAAGGGCTTCCAAAGAAGTCTTCTACAACAGGGTCTTTCACTCTGCCTTCTTCGTCGATAACGTAGCTTAGCCTAACCCAACCTTCTCGGCCTTTTCTAATGGCTTGAGATGGGTATTTAGGATCGACACGTTTCAAAGGCGTCGCTGGTGTAAATGCGCTTATGCGCTCTACTTCATCAGCTTTCGATTCTGCGAGCGCTTTTTCTTCCAGATCATCACATGGGATACTCAGTTCCTGTGCAGCTGCACTTGCCGTGAAACCTGTAGCGAGCAAAGCCGCTAAAACGAGCGACGATTGGGTTTGCTTAACAATACTTTCCTGGGCTGAATATTCTTTTCTTAGTGCTTTTTTCCATAAATCCTGTTTCATATTTATCATCCTTAATAATGGCTAAACATTACGAGTGAATTAGCGCTAATTCTATTTTTTAGACGAACTCTCAAGCGACGCATCGGGTACGTTTTTGATCATCATTTGTTCTTTGCGTTTCATCATCATCTTGGCAAGCCTACGCATGCTCACCGTGGTGTCTTTTTCATCTACGATATCGACACCTAGCAAGCGTTCGAGCAGGTCTTCTAGCGTAAGCACTCCTTCTAAACCGCCGTACTCGTCAACCACCAGTAACATATGCACGTGCTTATTGATGAAGTGCTCGAAAGTGACTGACAGCGGCATAGTGTTTAACACGGTAACCATATCTTTTGCGTATTCAGAAAGCGGCTTATCAGTGTTACCTCTGGCTTGTGCCACCAATAAATCAGAACGCATCACAAAGCCGGTAATGTTTTCTGAGTCGCTGTCTTCAAACACAGGGATACGAGAAAATTCTATATTGGCGTGCTTGTGGAAAAAGCCTTCTACCGTCATCGACTCCGACACTTTAAATAGCGCCGTGCGGTGGGTAATCGCATCTTTCACTTTCAGCTCGTGCAAACTTAACAAGCTTTGCAGAAACGCCGCTTCGTGATTCGCTAGCTGACCTTCTTGCCCCGACAACTCTGCCATGGCGTGAAGCTCACTACGGCTTAGCCCGCGAAGTGGACTGTCTTCTTTAAAGCCTTTCGTCATTAGCTCAGACATTTTAACGAACGGCATAAGTACAATTGAAAGGTATTTAAGAAAATATGCGGTTACTGGCGCTAGTGTTCGCCAATAGGTTGCGCCAAGTGTTTTAGGGATAATCTCAGAAAAAATAAGAATAAGGAGTGTAAGGACTGCTGAAATAACGCCTAGATAGGCGTCACCAAATACTGCTGCCGCTTGCGCACCTGCCCCGGCAGCCCCCATAGTATGAGCAATAGTGTTTAGCGTTAATATTGCTGATAAAGGCGTATTTATATTATCGGTTTGCTTACGTAGTAGCGCACCACTGGCTTTGCCCTCTTTCTCTAACACAGAGATATAAGCGGACGAAACACTCAGAATCACAGCCTCTGCAATGGAGCACAAAAAAGAAAAGCCCAGTGCAATGAAGACGTACACAATAAGTAAAAGCATGTAGTTATTCCAAGCGTCCTTGTAGGTTTAAACGCGTTTTAATTTTAATAAGTTGAACGACTATTATGGATAATAGAGCGGGATATACAAGCGCTCTATGAATATCATTTGAGCGCTTTATTATGAAAGGCATCCGCTGGGCTACTGTTAGCCGCAGCACGCCGAATGTTGCTCTTGGTTATGACGGTGTTGCTGCAGCTTTTTCAGACCCAGCCTTAACATTAACCCCGCCAATAAAATCGCGCATAGCCCATAAATCACCTGAACGTCTGCACCGTGCTCATGAACATGGCTTTGCGTTTTGATCATAGAGGCTAAAGAAAACGAAGCTACTAGGTAGTTCAGTGCGTAACCAAAACCAATACTCGCAGAGATAACACTGAAAAGGTAAAGCACTAACGTTCGCGTGCCCATTTCTTGTTTGATCATTCCCATCGTTGATACGTTAGTGGCGGGCCCCCCCCTTAAAAAAACTAAAAAAACACCCGGCGATAAACCCCCCGCAAGAAACCCAACCGCGAGTGGCGTTGATGCTGTAGCACATATGTACATAGGAATGCCGATTAGCGCCATCACTAGCATGGCGACCACGCCATCACCCCATTGCGTTAAAAAGTCGGTGGGTACCCACGTTTTAATTGCCGCGGCAAGTGCTAATCCAATTAATAACCATATCACAATGTCTTCAAGTAACTTGCCACTGGCATATGAAAGCACGCTTGTGATTTTCGAAGGCGAAGACTCTTGTTTGGGCTTGTCTGTGCTTTCGTGGTTATGAGCATGTGTTTTTTCGCTTGCACAACAGGACGTGCTGGCCTGTATTTGCGGCTCTGATTTAGGTGCTTGCTTTGAACCACAGCACGATGACTGCGTCGCCTCAGATTGTCGTTGTTGAGCCTCTTCTGCTTCTGCGAAAAAACGCACCATCAATCCAGCATAAATAGCGCTTGTAATGGCCGCGATGGGTCTAACAATGGCATACAACGGTCCAAGCAATGCATAGGACACAGAAACACTGTCTACGCCCGTCTCGGGCGTAGACACTAAAAACGAGATAGTGGAAGATTTAGATGCACCGCTACGCCTAAGCCCAAGTGCCGCTGGGATAACGCCGCAAGAGCACAGAGGTAAAGGCGCACCAATAACCGCGGCCTTTGTAATTGAGCCAAACGATGAGCTGCCCATGTGCTTTTCCAAAAACGAAACGGGTACCAATTCGTGCATGATACCCGCCACCAGCAAACCGAGAAGTAACCAAGGCGCGGATTCAACGAAAAGTGCTAGGAAATTTTGTCCAAGTAAAATGATATCTGACACAAAGCCTCACAGGTTATTTTGTTGAAAGGTAACGTTGAAGAACGCGGCTTTTGACAACAAAAATAACGGTGTTTTAGAACGGTAAGTATAATAACAGATATGCTGCATGACAGAAAATCAGCAAAACTGATTAACCTGATTTATGCGAGTGCGTTTTGCTTTTAAAAGAAAGAAAAATGGCCAGCACAAATGCACTGGCCGAATGTTGACTGTCTCGAAAGTGTAATTTTAAACCACGAGGTCAACCATGAAAGTTTTTGTCGCTAGGGTCTGTTGACCTTTGTTGTACATTTTTGCAGCGGTCTGTGTGCCATCTAGACAAGGCGAATGTTTGACGGTTTAGTGGTTCTAAATCGAGAACATTCAACGCAGTATAGATGGCACAAAGGCGCTGCCCGAAGGGGTCGTTATGGAAGCCTTTTACTCTTTGTCACAGTCCTTTAACTTAGCCCGCTAGGCTTGCAGGACTGTTTCGCGATTAAAAGGCTTCCATTTAGACCAAAATTCGTACACCAAAGGTCAACAGACCCTAGTGACTTATCCGTTGGCTTGCTCTTTTTTAAGCTTCGATTCCTTTTTGAGTTTTGACACCACAGAAAAAGCTTCAAGCATAACAAGCACAGACACAATAAGTACTACTGCGTCTAAGAATACCAATAGATAGTTACCTTCAACGTAGTATTCTTTAAGTTTAATAAGCCCAGCAAAGAAGGCCATAATCAGTACAAACACCATTGGAATCAGCGTATATTTCGCTGGTCGACCTAATTTAATCAGCATAACCGAGATTACTAACAGGGTTAAACTGGCTAGTATCTGGTTAGTAGAACCGAATAACGGCCAAATAATCATACCGCCACTGCCTGACGCACCACCTGCACCGAAGGCCAGCAATAAACAACATCCAACAGCTACGAGCGTTGCAACCACGCCGTTCTTAAGTGCACCAATTGAATAGATATCGCCCCATTCTTGGATTATGTAGCGCTGCAGACGCACGCCCGAATCCATGGTGGTGCCAGCAAATAGAACAACCATTACCGCAAGGATAGTTGACGAGAAATCTACCGGTAACCCCCAACCCTGCTGAATTAGGTTCGCACCACCAGTGATAAATGCACCCACGCTACCCGCACCCAAGTGGCTGTATACTTCGTGCCATTCTTCTGGAGAAGCTGCAAACGCAACGCCGCTTACAGCGACAATGGTAATAAGTGCCAGTGAACCTTCACCGACCGCGCCTAGATAACCAACAAAGCGTGCATCGCTCTCTTTGTCTAGCTGCTTAGAGCTGGTACCTGAAGACACAATACCGTGGAAACCAGAAACAGCGCCACACGCAATAGTAACGAACAACAGCGGGATTAGACTTGGAGAATCGACAGCGGTTTGAGCGTTAAACGCTGGCGCCGTGATATCCGGCATAGCAAAGAACACAGCACCATAAAGCAGGAACAAGCCAACAAGTAACTGCATACCGTTAATGAAATCACGAGGCTGTAACAGCATCCAAACTGGTAACAGCGATGCAATAGCGGCGTAAATAAATAAGATAATGATCCAGTTTGCTTTATCTGCTAAACCAAACATGGTTTCCGGCAGACTTAGTGGGATATAACTGCCCGCATACACCGATGCGTAAAGCACAATAATCCCCACAATACATAAGGGTATGAGGCTGAAATTACGTTTAAGCAATTGACCTATGACTAATGCAACTGCGATTGCCATCCAAGCTGGGAATACCGCATTGGGTTGGGAGACAAAAGAGTTCGCGATAACCACGCCAAATACCGCGTTAACCATTAAGAGTACTAGGAAGATCACTATCATAAATAGTGAACGAGAGCGTTTTCCGATGACGGTCTCAGACAGCGCGCCCATTGATTTGCCTTTGTGGCGTGCGCTGGCCCATAAGGCGCCCATATCGTGCACACCGGCAAATAATATCGTACCGAACACAACCCAAAGTACCGCAGGAACCCATCCCCAGTAGACAGCAATAGCTGGACCTACGATGGGTGCTGCCCCCGCCACGGAAGTGAAATGGTGCCCCCACAATACAACTTTATTGGTGGGAACATAGTCCACCCCATCTTTCATTGTATGTGCTGGTGTTACAAAACTATCATCCAACTTAAATATACGGCTCGCAATAAACTTCGAATATACGAACCAACCGAGCAACATTCCGATGATGCCCAGTATAACAATGGCAATAGACTGCATACTGTCGTCCTAATTTGTTTTATCGACAGGCCCTAGGGCCTATTGTTCTTTGATGTACGAATTTTGGTTTAAACGTACAACAAAGGTCAGCAGCCCCTAGCCTGTTGATTTTCTTATTTTCAGTTCAAACATTACACCAATTATCGGTGACGAAAGGTCATACCTGAATAAGAAAACACCTATTTAAGGTATGCCCAACGTACTGTTGCGCATATTTAAACATGCGACAAGGCAAGGGCCTGACACATTAGACTAAAGTCTAACTTAAAGTTTGGGATTTAGCTGTAAGGCTTTTGAGGTTTATTAGCGATGATTCAGCGGTGAAACAGGAAAGCGCAAAACAGACATTAATTACCTGCTGTTCTCCACATTAGTAAAGGTCGCGGTGATAACGTCCTTCGTCAGCTAGCGCATTGTAGGCTTGCGCTTCAAGTATGGACTGCAAAGCCATGTCAACGCCTTGGCCCATTCCCTCAAAATGCCCACAAACGTATACTTGTCCGGTATCGCCTAAGAAGGATTTGACCTCATCTCGCTGCTCAACAAGACGCTGTTGAACATAGCCACCACCTTTTTGTCGGGAGAAAATCACTGACTTTTTGAAAATACAGTCACTATCCTGGAAAGGCGATAGCGTTTTATCAAGCACATCATCTTGCATGGGATGACGTTCGCCAAAAAATATCCAAACTGGCCCAGCGTTCTCAAGCAATGCGCGTTTTGCAAGCTGAGCTCGTACCCCCGCAATGCCGCTACCCGCAGCAATTAATAACAATGGGCACTGAGTATTAGTAATAATAGCGCTGGTATTTTTCCGAATGTAGGCCTGTACTAACTGAGATACAGGTAAAGAACGGGTAAGTAATCCAGAACCTAGACCAAGTTGGCCGTTGCCTTTAACCAGCTGTCGAACTACAAGTTTTACGTCGTGTTCTTGTGGTACCGACGCAATGGTGTAGCTTCGGCTTACAATCGGTGACTGCCCTTGCTGAGGAATAAGGACTTCCAACACGTCTCCCGCTTCCCATTGTTCATGTAACTCTTGTGTATGATTAGAATGGTCAACGTTCAAAGACAAGCCGAACAGGCCTGGCGACGCTGGGTTTGAAGGTTTGCCCTCAGAGTGGTCAGAGGGTTCCTTTGAAGCCTCGCCAGAAGCTAGACTTATTTCATTTAATTGAACCCGATTTTTCAGTGTGAAAGCATGGGTGGGGTGCTGTTCATCCTGTGGCAACGAACCAAGCAAAGACAAATGCTCACCTTTCCCTGAATCTAATGTCGTTAGCGGAGAAAGCGCACGTGCTCCTAGTGCACTGATATTCTCAAACAACGTGACTGCGAATTGGCAAAACGCGGCGTATTGCTTATCGCCTAATCCCACCACTTCAAAAGACAGGTGGGACAGGTAATCAGATTGATTCGACGACGCTTTTTTTAGCGCTTTGCTAAAGGTTCTACCCGCATCAGGGGGTTCGCCTTCACCGTAGGTACTCACAACAAAAATGACTTTCGACACACTACTTAACGTGTTGAGTTTCAAAGATGCCATGGACACTACCGACGTTTGCTCTTGCTGTGATAGCGCCGCAGCCTTTGCGCGGGCAATTTTTTCAGCCGTACCGGTTTGGCTTGCGTATACGACAAGGGTCTCCTCGCCTGATACCGCATAGTTGTATTGCTTTCGATGTTTAAAAAATAACACCGCTACCCACAGCATATACATGCCAATGCTTACTATTGCTATGAGTAGACGGTGTGTTTCTGTCATGTGCTTAACTTTTATGCCGTTGTATTGAAATAGCTAGAAACTTAAGAGGCTGTTGCTCTGTGAGTATTCAAAGAACGTTTACAGCCCCTAGCTGCGCAATAACGTGCGGTTATTACAGCGGAAGCACTTCAAATGTGCCTGAGTAGCTACCGTTACGAGACGTTGCAGGCTTTTGCGCTTTATCGTCTTCATAGCCAATTTCTACAAAGTACATACCGGCTTGCGGCCATGTAATTTCAATCTGACCATTTTTGTCAGACGTGACTTTAATCGTTTCCTGATCATTTCTGTAGCGCATACCACCGCGCACAACTTCCACCTCGGCGCCAACCGCAGGCTCACCGTCAATAAGTAACTTGAACGTTGCCGTTTCGGTGGCGAATAAATCATTAGGGTGAGTCACTGGCACTAGCTCCAAACCCACGTTATCAGGCGTGAACACCTTGTTCGATGGCGCACCAAGAGTAACAAACGTTTCTACGCGGCGAGAGCTTTGCATTACGCGAAGATCTTTTGCTTTCTTAGGCACGGCTGTTGCGAACTCTTCCGGCTTATATTCTTCACCACGGCCCGGCCACATCTTGCGCTTGCCTTCTTCATCTCGCCAAAATGCGCGAATACCATTGCTGGCAGACGTCAGTTTGTATGTACCTTCTTTGTTTAATTTCAAATCAAACGTGGTTCGGTACTTACCGCGTGCCATATTTTCTACGTCTACGGCTTCACCCTCTGGCGATTGAACCACTAAGTTACTGGCGTTCATTGCGAAGTGGTCAGGGTGAAAAATAGTATTTGAAATAGCAGCATCAAACGTCACGTAAGCTTCTTCACCTGATAGTACGGTAGAGCTTGGAAGTAACCACGCGCGATGCGCACTGGCTGAAAATGACACGGCAAGTGTTGCTGCTAGCGCAATGGCTGAAGCTTTTACTGATAGTTTTTTCATAATGTCCTCTTATTGGATCTCTACTGAGTGAGCGTTGAATTAGCGCCTCAGCAGATTAGTCTTCCAGACGCAGTACTACACGCCCAAGTTCTGAATTTCCTTTCACCTCTACCGGTAGTGACGCAGCAGATAGCGGTAATGAAAATGGCAGAGACAGTACTTCTCTTCCGCCTACTTCTCGTGATGCCTCAACGCGAAGCGTGTAATCGCCCTCTGGCAGTTCTGCTAACGCTTTATTTAACTGCGAATCAAGGCTGTAATCGCCTGGGCCTTTTGTTGCACTGGTAAGTCCGTCATAAGGCAAATCAAGGCTTCGCCCACCACGACGCCACCATTGGCGCAAGTCTTTAAGCCACTCTTTCCCTTTGTCTTCACGCATTTCAACGTCGTACCATACGGCGACTTGAGTAGCCTTGCGTTTACTGTCTTCAATCCACACGGCAAGATAAGGTTTGTGATATTCAGCCACATCAAGTTGCGGTAAGGCCACGTCAAGTTTGGCTTGGCTTGCAGCGTGAATAGCGCCAGAGGCAAATGTCATACTTAATAAAGTCGATGCGATAACTGCGCCTTTTCGCATTTTCATGTAAACACTCCTTAAAATTGTGTAGGTAAGTGCCACTAGCGTCGCGCTAGTGCACAAACAGTAAAATAATGACAAACGGGATGAGCACACCGAGCGTAGTAATGGGCCAAGTAGACGCGCGCGTTTTCGAGTGACGCATTAATAGTTGCAGCCCAGTTACGCTAAAAATAATGCAGGCAACAGCGAAGATATCGATAAACCAGCGCCAGGCATTTCCCGTGTTCCGCCCTTTATGCAGGTCATTGAAATAAGATATCCATCCTCTATCAACGTTTTCATAAGTCACTGTGCCAAGTTCAGCGTCTACTGCTATCCAACTATCAGCACCGGGTCCAGGCCAAGCGGCATAAAATTCAATACCATCCCACTCTCCCGTCACCGATGAAGGTAGTGAAATGCCCTCTTGCGACTGCATAAACGCGACGAGTTCGCTTGGAATGGCTATGTCACCGGTGTCCAGAGAAACCAATTGTTCGACAACCAACGGTGGTAGGCTTGATTCAGCTGACGTTACAGTTCTGTTCGCTGGAATGTCTGCAGCGTGATTTAGCGTAATCCCCGTTAGGGCAAATAACATCATCCCGACCAGACAGACTGCGCCACTAATCCAGTGCCATTGGCGGATGCCGCCTAAAGAAAAACTCATAATTTCGTTGCTAACTCTCTGTACTACTCGGTGATATTGATTAATTCAACGGGCTAGATAATACAGATATTTCCACCCTTTTCAATGTAAATGAGATTTATTCTCATTATTGTATTTTTTGCTCAACAACCTTTAAGTATTGCTTCACTTTTCGCGTAAACGAGGCCCCCAAAAAGCCGCAAGCAACAGGTAATTGCACAGCGTTTTATAAAGGGTAGGTAAATAGGTAAACGTTGCAGAAACCAGCACGCTTGTAAGCTGTAAAAAACCAATCCACACCACAACGCCAATTTCGGTCTTCCACACGTCTATGCAGTTCATGAGGCTTATTGCCATAAGCAAATACGCCAAACTATGAAGCACAATTAAAAGTAGTGGTGAAGGTGTACTGGTTAGTCGAGTGATACCGGCATGCTTCTTGTTGCCAAGCGAGAGTAGTAAGAAACTCAAATAAGTAAGCACAAATGCGAACACCACATGCAGAATGATACTCATATTAATGCCTCGCTGTTGTCACCTTGCGGCTTATCTTGGGGAGCTCTGTCTTTTCGCTTAGGTGACGGAGTACTGCTCACCCGTTTTGCTTTCACGGCTTTGGCTTTTTTGACGTGGTAAGCAGCATAGCCGAGTACTGCCGCAAGTGTTATGCACATAAGGTCAAAACTCACTCTCAAGCTATCACCATTTGCAACCGCAAAATCTAGGCCTGTTGCTGAGGTGAGGTGGTCAAGCAAAGGGACAAGCGCAAACAACACTGCTGCAAAGCCAAGTTGAACTACCCACCCTTTTTTGTCTCGCCAAATAAACCCTGCAACCACACATACCAGCCATATTGCGAAAAACACCTTAATTTCCCATAAGCTTCGAGACGTTAGATCGGCAGGAAGTAGTCTATTTACCCAAAAGTAGCCACCGGTCGCACACATTAATCCTGCAATGCTGCCTATATTACTGCCTCTGACCAATTCAAAACCAAACTCTCCAAGCTGTTGCTTTGCCCGTTTCACTACCCACAAAACAGAGCCCGTTCCCACCATAATGGTACCCAGAATACCGGCAAAAAATAGTAACCAGCGAGTGAGGGTATCGGCGAAGCGCGCTTGATGTAGCATATCCAAATAGTTATACGTCGCCTGGCTGGCGTTAGCGGCTACTGAGGCTGGGCGCTCGTTAATGACTTCGCCTTGTGCGTTAAATACCAGCGCACTACTTCCTCCACGCCCCGCACTTAACTGCGTTCTGTTGTTCCCACTTAGCGTAAACTGAGCGTTAGCTTTACCCGGGTGAGTAATAGATAGGCTTTCAACCGGCACCTGCCATGTGCGCTCAGCGTGAGCAATCATCGAAGAGATGGGTAAGGCCAATAAGGTATTAATGTCTGGTGAAGCTAGATTTTGCTGCTGCGCATTCTGGCGTACTTCTGTACCTTGAGGACGGTGCCGCACGCGCTCCTCGCTGTTAAAAGGCAATAGCGTGGCGCCTAATAGAATCAAACCAGAAAAGGTGATCATGATATGAAATGGTAGTGCTAGTACCGCACTAATGGCGTGCCCATCTATCCAGCTCAGCAGCTTCTTCTTTGGCCTGAACATAAAGAAATCGGCAAAGATTTTTCTGTGCATGATGACGCCGCTGATAATAGCAACAAACATCATCATACTGACTACGCCTACTATCCAGCGTCCAATGGTTCTGTCGATACCGTATAACTCGAAATGAAAACGATAAAGGAAGTTGCCACCGGCCGTTTCCCTTACTTCTATCTCTTCACCCGTGGACGGGTTCAACATGACCCGTGGTCCTCGACGACGCTCGTTACCTGCATTGGCGTCGCGCCACGACAAGTCGAGTGTATTCGAGCGCGCATCTGGTAGTGAGAGTTGCCATTCACTTGCATTGGGCGCATTGTTCGCAAGATAACGTAAACCGTGCTCTAGCGCCTTTTCGCTGGGTACTGCGGCGTGTTGTTCTGGCTGCATCCAATAGGTTATTTCGGTTCTAAAAAACGACAGCGTACCGGTAAAAAAAATCGCAAAGAGTAACCAACCAACAAGTATCGAGCTCCAAGTATGAAGCCACGTCATAGACTTTCTGACATTCCCTTTCATGTTAAAGCCCTGTACTGATTGAATAAAGACATAAGGCTAACGCAGAGAGCGCTGTCATTATGATGGACGCCTTTTTCGTCGTATCAAAGATGAACGTAAAAAGGATGAAGGTGCAGTAAACACAAAAGAACAGCATTCTTACCAGCACTTCGTGCTCTCGTCCGTCAGCCCCTATAAAATTGGCGATAGCACTGCTTAGCCACGCTGAAAAAGCGTAGCCCAGTGCCACAGCAATCAGCGTTCTAAGTGCGACATCCAATCGTTCACGATTTATGGCGACGCGGTTCACCGTTTGGCTTTTCATATTGTGTTCTTCACTAGGTTTTCTAGTGACTGGATGTTGCCAAGTAAATCAGAACGGGATGGGTACGATTTATAGACTTGTCGTAAAAGCGTAAGTGCATCTTGGTACTGACGCTGGTCTATGGCAATTTGCGCACGCCCGAGCATGGCGCGCTGTTTAACGTCGGCGAGTGACTCAGCTCGCAGATAGGTCATTTTGGCACGTTCGACGTTGTTCTGTTGACGATAAAGTGAAGCAAGAGACAACAGCGCCTCACCATTGTCAGGGGCGTCAGCAATGGCTTTGGTTAAAAGGGAAATTGCCGTTTTGCTTTGCCCTTTGCCCATAGCCAACTGAGCTTTAAGTACATTAAGCGTAGCTGCTTGAGAGGTCGTGAGCTTTTTCACATTGTTGTCGGCAGCTTGCGTTAATTTACCTAAATCAGACCACTGCTCATTAGCCGCTAAGTAAGCCGCTATTTTGGAGTAAGCGTCGAAGCCTTCCCCATCTTTGTCGGTAATGAAAGTCTTCGCATGGGTAGCCAGTATGTCTGCTGCGCGCCGCGGACTGCCGTCAGAAACGTGCAATTTGGCCACTGAAATCAAGTTCGACAGCGAGCTGTCACCCAAAGAAAGGGCAGTCTCTAAGCTGCTCAGCGCCTTTACCATGTCACCCTGCTTTAACGCTATTTGCCCCCGTTGGAGCCAAAGCTGCTGATTACTTTCATCATCTACCAACATTTCGCTTAGCAAGCTTTCCGCCTGTGCAAGTGCATTACTTTCAATAAGCGCGAACAATAAACCTTGATACCATTGCTTGTTTTCAGGTTCGAGCATCAACGCATTTTGATAAGCACCAATAGCGGTGACAGGTTTGCCAAGCTGAACATTGGTATAGGCTAGCTGCCCAAAAAGTTGGGCATCTTGAATACCTAGCTCTACGCTTTTAGTTAAATGAGTGCGTGCTTTCGCCAATTTATCTGTCATTAAATACGCCATGCTCAAACTTCTGTGCGCCGATGGAAGGTTTGGCATAGCGTCTATAACGTCCAACAGCACTTTTTCGGCAAGTGCGTAGTTTTTCTCATTCAATAGCACTTGTCCGTAAAGCTCGCGCAAGCGTGGACTAAATTGAGAAATATCCTGGGTTGCAAATGCGCTGGCAACGTTTGAGTAATTGCCTGCTTGCAAGTCGGCCTGAATGCGCCCGATAAACTCACCTTCTTCACGGGATATACGTTCACGATGATCATCTCTATGGTGCTGACGCATGACAAACTGCCAATCGGGTTCTTCCAATTCCACCGTTATTTTCGCACTTACTGGCTTAACAAAAGCCAGCGCGCTCACTACACAGCTGAGGACAGTTACGGCTGTAATCTTGTTTAACATTGTCTCAATCAACCTCTAAATTCTTTAGCTTCTATTTCGCTTTATTGCGCTAAACCAGGCCTTTAATAGGCTTCCATTAAGCTTCTATTAGGCCTCTATAACTACAGGCCAAATAAAACGCGCCTTCACCGCTTCATCTTCTTTGTAAGGCGATGTAAATTTGCTGGCTTTAACAAAACGCATTATTTCTTTATTGAGCTCGTGATGCGGGTTCTCGACAATATCCATCAGCTTTACGTTGCCGTGTTCGTCAATAATGACGTCGAGCTTTACAATCACCCGCTTGATACCTTGCTTTTTAAGTCGCTTGGGGAAACGTATTTTGACCGGAGTCAGCAAGGTAGGCTTTGAATCCAGTTCGCTTAGCCCAAAGGCGTCCAATTCAATATCAGGCATATCCCATTGGGTTTGGGTTACTTTGACATTTGGCATGTCGGGCTTTGGCACTTGAATATCTGGCTCAACACTTAAATCCGCCATGGTCATGGCTGCGCCACTGCCCTCTACCTGCATAACAAGTTCAGTCTCTTCCACTACATTTTGCGTTTTAGGGGGCGGCGGTGGAGGCGTTACCGCAATGTCTAACTTGCGCACAACCATAGTGTCGGGCTGCAGATTAGACAAAAAGTGCCCTAGCCACATAACGCCAAGCGCACTAACGAGCACCGCACCGCTAAGTAGAGAAGGTTGAAGATTGTATTTCATTGAATTTTGCCTCGTTCGCTATGGCTTCAAAGTGGCGATATTTACCGTGTCGGCACCCGCCAGTTTGGCTTCATCTATGACTTCTACCAGTAATTCAGAGCGAACGGCTTTATCTACCTGAATGACTACTGGGCGTTGTTCTTTCATCAACAATTGCTCAACGGTAGAGCGCACACCGCTCACACCGATATTGGCACTGTCATACACCACTTCACCGGTTCGGGTAATTGCCAGCATAATGGCCATTTGATCGAGCTTTTGTGCTGATATTGCCTGAGGTTTATCTACCTCTACCCCAGTCTCTTTTACAAACACTGTTGAAACGATAAAGAAAATTAAAAGTATAAAAACCACGTCTAGTAGCGGAGACATATCAATGCCTTGCGCTTGTTGGTTTTCAAGGCGTCGCTGTAATCGACTTGCCATGTTTACGCCTCCCTTGCTACGGCGCGCTTTACCGCACCATTAACAAACATCAACAAAAGCCAGCCAGGAATAGCCAAGGTTAAGCCAAGCTGAGTGGTAAAAAGTGCATCGGCAATGCCACCAGTGACGACTTGACTATCGACACCTAACGACATCATTCCGGTGAAACTCACTTGTAGGCCTGCAATTGTTCCTAGCAGGCCCATCAAGGGAAGAGCACTAACCAGCACGGCAGGTACCATTTCTCGCTTTGTTAGCTCTTTCTCTCCATCACGCACTTGGGCTATCTCTTTGCGTGTAGTAAACAACACAAAGATTTGCTGGTAAGCAAACCATGCCACCAGCAGCATTAACCAACACAATGCATTTCCCGCTAGCTGTTCAATCATTAGCTTGCGCTCGCTTGCTTTTGACCATCACTCTTTTGGTCGCTTTTCTCAGCAACGTCAGGCTCGTCATTGCTAAGTACAAGCGCGAAACTTTCGAGCTCTTCGTAGTAATGTCGCGCTTTGCGAGAGAGTACGGCATTTAGAATTAATGCCGGTATGGCCACAACTAAGCCTAACTCTGTCGTAACCAAGGCTTTAGCGATCCCGCCAGAAATAACTTCGGGGTCGCTTGAGCCAAATGCCGTCATCATTCTAAAGGTTTCAATCATGCCGCTTACCGTACCTAGAAGACCTAGCAAGGGTGCAACGGCAGCAGTTACAGCAATGGTGCCGTTGTATTTTTCTAGCTTGATTTTGTCTTGCTGGAGTGCAGAAAACAGTTCATCGTCGCGTTCAGTTGGCGTGCTTGCACGCTTAGTTATGTCATACAGTTCGCGCTGCATGCCATCAAAGAAGCCCACACCTGAACTGCCCACCATGTTCACCAGAGCTTTGCCTGATGCTACTTGCTTAACCTTAGGTAAGCGCCATAGCTGAATAACTTTAAACAGTGCGATAAGCGTAGCGAGAAGGGCAAACAAAACGATAGGGATCACCCACACTCCGCCTTTCACAACATGTTCAATTACCCCTTCTGACGCTTGCTCGCGCGTTGTTGCGCGGCCAAGGGTAGGATCTATTTTAATGCTGCCATTGCCGCTGCTTGCCAAGCTTGCAAGGCTTTCGGTATCCGTATCTGAAAAAGTGGACGTAGAGGTAAACAGGTCTTGCTTACGCTCTGCTGTACCCGCAACGTTTTGTGCTTGCGCCAGATACCACGTCACCGGGCCAAGAGTAAGCACTTTTGCTTGGGTCACTTCGCCATTCGCCAGTACAACCTTTCCTGCACTGAAATTAGGGGTTTGTTGATTGGCAAACTCTTTCGCTTTTTCACCCACTTTCTGGACTTTGTCAGACAAGCTCATTTCGCTTAATGACAGACTGTCTACACCAGTTTGAAGCAGGAAACGGCTCAACAAATTTTGTTGGAACTCTTGTTGCTCGCTCCAGCTCGATAGGCGATTTTCTAACTGTGAAAGACTAAGGGTTCTTTCATCCATTTTACGGCGGGCGACCGTGGTTTCATTGCGCAGTTTCATTACCTGCTGTTCAAGCGCACGCAATTCATTAGCCAGCGCTACCCGCTCTTTACTAATTTTGCTTTCGGTGCGATCCAGACGCGCTTTCGCGTCTTTAATATTGGCCAGCATGCTATCTTCAGGCGCTGCCACTGCCGGTACACAAACCACAGCAGCACACAAAGCAACACATGCTGTAATGAGAGAGGATCTCAACATTGGATTAAATGCTGTGAGAACGTGAGAAAAGCATTTCATTCGCCTTCTCCTTTAGCCAGTGTAAGTGGTAAAGAAACAAAATCAGGTTCATGCTTTTTCTCAAAAATAGCGACGGCAAGCGCTACCGATTCGCTATCTACGTTGTCACTGAATTGCCACTGCCACTCGCCATTTTTAACACGACCGGCCCCCTGATATTGACCATCGGCGTTGGTAAACCACGCATAGCTGCTGCCAACAAAGAACTGCTTAACTAATACATCTTTGTCATCGGGAGCACGCATTACGGTTTCGTTAACCAGAAGTTTGCTATTGAATTGCGCAAGGGATGAAAGTTTTGCAAGGGTGACCTGAAGCTTATTTGACGTGTCGGCGTCAGCCGCTAATTCGGCTTGCTCTTTATCCCACGTCTGGCGAATAATTTCAGGCAGCGACGAGTAAAGGCTGTCTACTTGCCCTATTACTCCAGTCAATGCACGCTCTACCCCACCCTGTTGTGCTTCAAGCTCACTTTGCTCAGAAAGCAATGCTTCTCGCTGGGCTTCTACGTCGGTGGTTGCAGCCTTACTTTCGTCAATCATACTCTGCAGCTGAGTACGTTCAGCTTTAAGCAGTTGAATACGCTGACGCAATGCAGGCTCTGATTCACGCCACTCGTTTTCTAGCTTTTGCGTCTGGCGCTCAATGCTAATCCACTTTTCTGTGAGCCCATCGATATCGCTGGCTTTTGTTGCTGCCATCACAATACCTGATGAGGCCACGGCAAGTGATACCAGTACAAAAGAAAGCGCTGCACTTCTTTTAACTTTCATTCAAATCCCTTACATCTCTTAGCTGAATTAATGCGATTGCCGGCACGTCGATATCGCTATCGAGGCCGGCATTTTTAATGTCTTGTTACTGCTTGCTAAGTATTAGAACTGGTAGGTAGCAGACAACAAGAAGCTTCTTTCTGGTTCATTGAAAGTATTCGCCCCCGCGTTAGATGCTTGTGTACCTTCACGCTTAACGCTTTCGTTAAACAAGTTCTTAACCGACACGTTGAAGCTTAAGTTTTCGTCGAACGCGTAAATGGCGTTAATGTTGGTGATGGTATAGGCTTCGCGATCATCAGCTTCGATAACGGCGCCCGAGTTAACGCTGGCCGTAGGGCTTTCTGTCTCACCGTAATGTTGAGCGCTAAGCACAAGCTCAAGTGCATCGGTGGCTTGCCAGCTTATTAGCGAGTTCACTGTGTAGTCAGGAACGATAGATAATGGCTGGCCAGTAGATTTATCTTCTGACTCAAGCATCACGGTAAAGTTGGTCGACCACTCAATAGTACTGGTTACAGGGAACAACAAGTTACCTTCAAGGCCAGAAATAACAGCTTCAGGAACGTTAAACCACTGGAATACCTGAACGTTGGCCTCGCCACCTTCTTCGCCAGGTAACACAAACTCTGGCGGTACATTACCGGTGCCAATTTTGTCTTTATAGTCGTTGTGGAAGTAAGTAATACCCGCGTTCAAACCCTCTTCGTTGGTGTAGTTAACACCAATTTCTTTGTTTACTGAGGTTTCGTGCTCTAGGTCAGGGTTTCCTAGAATGTGACACCCGCCACCTAGGTTAGAGAAGTCAACTGGGCAACCATTACCTCGTGTGTAGTACACGTAGTTAGGGTTTAATTGATAGAGGTTTGGTGCTTTAAAAGCACGGCTAATACCACCTTGAACCACAATATTAGGCGATGCCTGCCATGATGTATTCAAGCTCGGGCTAAGGTTTGTACCCGCTTTGCTGTGATCATCAAAACGCAGTCCAGGCGTAAGCGTGATTGAATCCGTTAGCATGATGTTATCTTCAACATACACACCTACAAGCGTGGCGTCGGTTTCAGATGGACGATTTTCTGGGTCAGTCTCTACGCCAGGAATAGTACCGTCATCAACCACGTTCAGAGAAAGCTGATTGCTAACTGAATCGTCTAGGGTCTCTTTGCGGTATTCCGCACCAAACGTTGCGGTTTGATTGAAGCCGCCTAACGTTAAAGGCACATTCCACTCGGTCTTTGCGGTTATGTTCTCTAACTTGATGGTGGTCATTTCAAGGCTATTGATACGCCCTTCAGTTCCACCGGCCGCACCTTCACCTAAACGGCTGTTAGACGTGCTTTCGTATTGGATGTAACTAAATGAGTCGCCGAAGTCATACTCACCATTGTGTGTTACGCCGAACGTACGACGGTGCATTACTAGTGTTTCTTCACCAATTAGGCTCTGAGGATCAGTTTCTGCCAGGTCTTCTGGTTCAGGAATAATAACGTTGCCGTTTTCGTCAACAGGGTAGCTTACGCCCTGAAATGCGTTGTCACCGGCATAGCGGTTACCTTGGCGGCTATAGGCTGCTTCAAAATCCCAGCGATTAATTTCATCTTGGTCGAATCGAACCAAGGTACGCACGTCGATGTTTTCAACACCTTCACGCCCTGCCCCTACATTTTTGGATGTACCTCCGCGACCCGTTGTTACGTCTGTTGAATCTAGATTCACGCGTGGATCGTCAGCGTCTTGTTCGTTGTAGTTAACAATGGTGCGGTGTGAGAAACGCTCAGATAACGGTGCACTTGTTACTAGGTTAAAACGACGGTTATCGCCTTCGTATTTATTTGAAGAAAGCTCGGTCTGAGCGGTGATAGAGGTAGAAGCTTCATCAGGAGACTTAGTGATAATATTGATAACACCACCTGATGCGCCAGAGCCATAGCGAGCCGCTGCTGGACCACGAATAACTTCAATGCTCTCAATCGCTTCAGCTGGAACCCAGTTGCTGTCGCCTTGTGTGTTTCGCTCGCCTGAACGGCCCATTTTTACAGAGTTACGCGACAACACTGGCTTGCCATCAATTAAAATAAGCGTATTTTCTGGACCCATTCCGCGAATGTCGATTTGACGTTTATTGCCATACTGTCCTGAGCTTGAGTTACCTGTAAGGTTGATACCCGGCATGGTTCTTACAATTTCAGCGATATCGTTAGTGACAGGACGACGTTTGAAATCTTCTTCCGTAATGACAGACACGCCTTGGGCTTGCTTCAGCTCTTCAGACGCAGATTGCACAACAGTGGTGTCGAGCGTTTCTATCTCTTCGCTTTGCGCCAGCACACCCGCTGACAACATGGGAAACAGGGTTCCTAACAAAATAATGCGCTTACCATTTACAGGCATTTGATAATCCTTAATGTGTTGAGTGTTGGCCAGCCAGTGGCTCGCCATTTCAAAATGTTGTGTCTTGTTACGCGCGGCTTAACTTCATAAATGGCTCTAACGCCAAACATGAGCAAAGCACTAACTATTTGAGTTAGGGCAATTGGTGTGATTATTGTTATTCCAAGAAAGAATGCCCAAAAGTGAGACTATCCGTAGAAACTTGCATCCCCTGTCTGTCATAGGGAACTTTCATCGCTTTATTTCTCTTCTTATTTGCAAGAAGTGGCTAATCGTGCTCAAATCGCACTGCATCTTAATGACAATTATTATCATTTGCAATTTAATTAATATTGAAAGGCTTTTTACTTTCTTTACATAAAACTGACGAATATGCTTAAAACACCGCTAAATACAATTCCTAAAACCCTTGCAGCACTGTCTGATTACGAGAACCTGGCTCGGGAGCGACTAACCCCACAATCGTGGGCATATATTGCCGGTGGCTCTGCAGATGAATTGTCGATGCGAAGAAATCGAGAAAAATTAGACGACCTGTGTTTACTTCCCCGCGCTTTGAAAGATGTCAAACTGGGGGGAACTAAAACCACCTTGTTAGGGCAGCAGTTTGAACACCCTATAATTTCAGGGCCTGTTGCTTATCAAGCGTTAGCGCATCCCGATGGTGAGATTGCGACGGCGATGGCAACACAAGCTCAAGGCGGCTTATGGGTGATGAGCACGTTAGCCAGTTGCTCCTTTGAAGATATTTCTAGTCAGGTGGAAAGCCCCCGCTGGTTTCAACTCTATGTTCAACCTACCCTTTCACAAACTCTAGAACTCATACAAAAAGCAGAACATTTTCAGTTTTCAGCATTGGTAATCACCATCGATGCGCCAATTAACGGCTTGCGAAACCGTGAGCAGAGAGCTGAATTTTCGCTCCCTCCAAATGTGCGCGCGGTCAATATAGATACGCCTCCTCCCTTAGTGCACCCCGGAGAAGGCAAGAGCGTTGTATTTCAAGGGCTTATGGCACAGGCTCCTACATGGGACGATATTGCTTTTATCCAGCAACACACGTCATTGCCCATTGTGTTGAAAGGTATTCTTAATCCACTGGACGCTCAAAAAGCAGCGGAACTTGGCGTAGCGGGTATTGTAGTGTCGAATCACGGCGGCCGTGCTTTGGACAGCGTGCCTTCACCGGTAGAAATGCTTCCTATTATTCGCCAAACGGTTGGTGATGAAATGATGGTACTGGCCGACAGCGGTGTGCGCAGAGGCGCTGATGTGGTAAAGCTCATGGCACTGGGTGCTAACGCCGTGCTTATTGGTCGGCCTCTGATGTACGGATTAGCCACGGCGGGGGCATTAGGTGTTGCTCACACTATTCGATTGTTGAGAGACGAGCTTGAAATGACAATGGCGCTTTGCGGCGTAGGCTCCATAGAAGAAATAAATAAGCACTGTTTATGGCCCACAGCTTAGTCAATTTCTTAGAAAATTTCACCGCGCAAACACGCATTACTTGCAGGTCTTTAAGCTTAGGTTTCACTCCACTGTCTTAACAGATTGTGATACACACCCGAAAGCCTTACAATTTCAGCGTTATTAGGCGTCTCGGCGCTAAGTGCCTGAATACTCATATCTAAGTCGTACAGAATACGGCGTTGTTCAGCACTTCTCACTAAACTTTGCATCCAAAAAAACGATGCGAGTCGACGGCCCTTTGTAACAGGTGTCACTCTATGTAAACTGGTTGATGGGTACATTACCATATCGCCCGCCGCGAATTTCACACGCTGCTCTCCATAAGTATCTTGGATCACGAGCTCTCCCCCTTCGTATTCTTCGGGCTCACTGAGAAAAACCGTCATTGAGATATCCGTACGAACCTTTACAGCAGTTCCTGCCACCCGCCTAATGGTATTATCGATATGATCGCCAAATTCTCCTTCGCTCTGATAGCAGTTGAACATGGGAGGGTATATTTTATTAGGTAGCCCTGCCGCTAATATGTGCTGCGACTGACCCATTAAGCTCAAAATGAAATCCCCGAGCTGGCGTGCCGTGGGAGAATCTTCAGGCAACTGCAGGTTTTTCTTGGCATGTAACGCTAAATGCCCCGCTGTTACAGCGCCATCAACCCAATCGGCTTTCTCAAGAAGCGACACCGCATCGGTGACTTCTTGTTTGGTAAGGAAGTTCTCAATTCTAACCAGCATGATGTTCCCATTGTGGCAAAGCGAGTAAAATATAAAAAACCAGCCAGAGGTCTTTTTACCTAAGGCTGGTTTTATAATAACGAATACTCAATTAGAAAGTATAGTTAGCAAAGACAGCTACACTTCGAGGGTTCCCTGGACGGAAGTGCCCTTTAGCGCTGTAATCTACCACGTACTCTTCATCTGTTAAGTTATCAACGTTTAACTGAAGCTTTAGATCCTCTGTCACTTGATAAGATGCCATTAGGAAAAGCGTAGTGTAAGAATCGACCGTGAAATAAGCCGTATTTCTGCGCCAGTAGGTTTCACCAGAGTTGTAATAGATACCACCGCCCACATTCAGTTTGTTATCCATTGCAGCATAGTTAACCCAAATGTTAGCCGTATCATCTGGCGACGCTTGTAGACCGTTACCGATAGAATCCGCTGTCGTGTCCTGGGTAACTTCAGTATCTAAACTCGCATAGTTTGCAGAGATTGATAGTGAGTCCGTTAGCATACCTGTAACACTGACTTCATAGCCTTTAGACTCTTGCTCACCCGCTAGCGAATACACTGTGACACCGTCTTCAATATTTTGTGAATCGACCACGTCTTTCGTAGTTTCAAACACAGCACCGCTAACAAGTAGCTGGTCGTTAAAGAACTGCCATTTCACACCAAGTTCAGTGGTTACTGCATTTTCAGGCCTTACCGCATTTTGTGCGGCGTTGGTTGATAGCGCTAACGCTACGCCGGGCGGCTGCTTAGAATTACTGTGACTTAGGTAAATATTACCGTTCTCTGTAGGCATATAGCTCACCGCTGCACCGTAGCTAAAGTAGCTGTCTTGAGCGTCAAGCCCATCGAAACAACCGCTACGTCGACCACACGCAGAACCGGAGATATCAAAATCGTCATAACGCGCGTTTATGTCTACTTGAAGGTGCTCACCGACTTTGATGGTATCTAGAAGATATAAGGCTACCGTGCTCGCATCGCCCGAAGTGTCATTGCCGCTATGCGTTGTACCACCTGTTACAAACACGTTGTTTTGCAAGTCGAAAGGGTTAATGGTGGGAGCTTCCAACACATTGCCTTGCCCATCGACATAGGTGTAATTTGCTGTCACACCAAAACTGGTACGCTCTTCTTCTGCTACTTCTGCACCCAGCACAACACGATGCTTCAAAGCCCCAGATTCAAGCGAAAGAATTGCGTCTAGTTGTGATACAAATAAATCAGTCTCTTCGTCCAATGCTTGCAAGCGCTCAGCATTCAATAGGTTAGCTTCTTCACCTGAATTCCACCACGGACGACCAATTACTGACTCTTTTTCGTTGCTACCAAAACGGGTTTGGCTACGAAGCGTTACCACGTCGTTTACTTTGTGATTGATAACTAAGGTGTACATTTGTGTCGACACTTCTTCGAAGTCGCGGCCCGGCACACTGTAATATTCGTCCCATAAACCCGAATCTATCGGTCCTTCGGGCTGACCTGTAGCTTCTGCAGCCGCTGAAGTTAGGAAGGGAAGACCAAGCACCGGAACGTTATCCTGCTCCATCACAAATACATCAAGGTTTATGTCTGTTGCTTCATTCACTTTATAAAGTAATGAGCCCGCCACACCAGTGGTTTGGTATTCCTCAACGCCATTGTCAAAGAAGTCACCGCCATCGCTGTATAACAGGTTTAAACGGCCCGCAACATTCTCAGAAAGCTTCTTATTGTAATCCAGTGTTACACGTGCGTTTTCGAAAGAGTCATAGCGACCTGACACTGCACCAAAATCTTCAAGTCGCGCACGTTTAGTTGCCAGGTTAACGCTACCACCACCGGTAGAGCGACCGTCCAACGAGCCGCTTCCGCCCTTGATAACTTCTACAGCTTCGTAGTTGAAGGTATCGCGGCTGTAACCAGCTATATCGCGAATACCGTCTACATAAATATTTGAGCGTGCATCAAAACCACGAATGGTGACCTTATCGCTGGCAGACACGACACCACCACCACCTTCACCACCACCAAACGTTGATACGCCTGCAACGTTTCGAAGCGCATCATTTAAGTTGGTAATCCCCTGATCTTCAAGAAGGCGTTCTGAAATCACGTTGATCGAACGAGGGGTATTCGCGATGGGTTGCGTTAGCTTTACTGAAGAGGTTTCGTCAACTTTATAACCCGCTTCTTCGGTAGCTTGAACCTTAGTGGTTTCTAACTCTTGAACCGCGGTATTCTCTTGTTGAGCGAGTGCAGTTCCAAATGGTATTGCTGCGGTGACTGTCAGCGCTAATGCGCTTTTTTTTGTATTCATTTTCTTCATGAAAAAGAAGTCCCTTTAGTGCTTTTAAGTGTGTGATTAAATGCCTAAATGTACCGAGTTGAATTTTGGCACCGAGTAAAATACAGAGAGTTTAAACTTAATGCAAATTATTATTATTTGCATATGCTTTTACAAATTTACACTAAACTGACAGTCTGAACTGATAAAACGCGGGTTGATTAAGAATAAGTACAAGCTTATATGGCTTTCTTTTTCATTGGCTAAAGGTGTTTTGTAACAGTATGGTTTTGTAGAATTGAGCTAGAGATTCTGTAAGAAAAATGCCCTTAGTTCATCATAAGTCATATAAGACTCTGGAGTTTCATGGGCAATGAGGTATTCGGCATGAGACAGTCCTTCCACAATCTCAAGTTGACTCGTACCGTTGAAATCGCGAATTTTTCTATGCAGACGGACTGCATCGCTTAAAAATAGATCGCGTGTTCCTGCCACGATGAAAACAGGCGGAAACGAAGTAAAGTCACCATAAATAGGCGAAACACTAGGGTGTGATAAGTCGATAGTTCCAGCGTAAAGCGCTGCCGCAGATTGTAGTAGCCCTTCGTAGGTAACCAGCACACGATCAGCACCTTCATTAACTTGTCGACTATCCCCTGCCTGCGTTAAGTCTACCCATGGTGTGCCTGTATAGATAGCGCAAGGAAGGCTTATACTCTCGGCGGCCAGTGACTGTACAAGTGCAAGAACCAGCCCGGCGCCTGCGGATGTCCCTCCAACGAGTATGCGACGACTGTCAACGCTATCTAAAAGCGCTAGGTATACAGCTTTTAAATCACAAAGCGCGGCAGGTGCTGGGGCATGTGGCGGCATAGCGTAATCTACACTCAATACGGTTATTCCTAACCGTGATGCAATCAATAACCCTTCTTCAATACTCGGTAAGCCACCAAAAAATACATAGGCGCCCCCATGCACGTCTATATAAACATGGTTTTCAAAATGCGGTGACACCTCTTTCGGTGTGAGCTTACGAACTGTTACGCCGGCTATTTCCAGTAATTCCACACTGACATCTAATTGTTTACGCATGTTCTTTATTTTTTTCTTTTGCTGCGCATTTCGTTGCTGCACGAGCTCCCGCCAACTAGCAGCATCTTGAGGTACCGTTGCCTTAACCTCTGCGATAGGTGTCGTCGGAAATCTTTCGATAGCATCCTTAAGAGCATCACTAACGGTCTGTGTTTTTGGTTCGTTAGGTTTTGACATTATTTGCAGTGTTAAAGTTAATAAGCAGCGAGTTGGTGCCAATAATGTATAAATCCTACCAGCCTACACCGAATATGGAGTGCTTAGCGTAACGTATTCACTCGCCCGAAGCTTCAACATATAGTTTATACCAGTCCGCACAGATAATTACTCACTCAGCGAGAGTTAAAATGTTCGCGACCGCGGCGCGTTACCACAGGTATAGTGGTTTTACATCAAAGTGACGCAACAAAGTGTAATAAAATCTGTATTGAAGATCAGTCCTTACTTGGTTGTGCATCTGATATGATTGGAAATACTAGTCGAGCGCAGCGTGTTTTGAGGGCAGACAGGAAGAATTAAGCTGCATGTAGCCAATACACTCTAAGACATCTTGGTAGAATAATTAATAAGGATATATACAATGAAAAGAATACCCCTTCGTAAATGGGCAATGGCGGCAGGTTTCGCTATTTCGGCAACAGCCTTTGCAGGAAATGTAGAGCACGACCAGACCTCGGTTTGGAAAGTGTCGAAAGGCGATGATGCGGTTTATGTGGGTGGTACAATACATATTCTGCCAATCTCTGAATTTCCATTGCCCGCTACTTTCACTGAAACCTATGAAAAAAGTGACACTTTAGTTTTTGAAGTAAAAATGCCTGCCCCAACGGATATTGAAGGTCAGCAAAAAATGATGGCTGGGCTTGCTTACAAAGACGGTAAGTCGCTTAAAGATGATGTATCAGAAGAGACCTATCAGGCTCTCAATGTTTATTTAGCCAACTTTGGCGCAACAGCCGATCAGTTAGCGCAGTTTAAGCCAGGCATGGTTGCATCAATGCTGGTAGCTATGGAAGCACAACGCTCTCAGCTAGCTGGACAAGGTGTAGATGCCTACTTCATGCAGTTAGCTGCTCGCGACGGAAAAGCCAGTGAATATCTGGAATCGTTAGATTTTCAAATCAGTATGCTTGCCAATATGGGAGCCGGTGAAGAAGACCGCCTCATTTCTGAAACTTTGGAAACGCTACCAGAGCTAAAAGACATGCTTAAAAGCACCATAAAAGCATGGAGAGAAGGGAATACTCAGAAAATCGATGAACTGGTGGTAGACACATTCAAACGTGAATCTCCCGCTTCGTACGACGATGTTTTTACTAAGCGCAACCAAAACTGGCTACCTCAAATCGAAGCCATGTTTGGCGATGATGACCGAGAATTTGTCTTAGTCGGTGCTGGCCACCTAGTTGGCGATGACAGTGTTATCGCCTTATTAAAAGCGAAAGGCTACAAAGTCGAGCAAATGTAACCCCCTTGTTGCTACCGACCTAAATATCAAAGCTAGGCATAGTCCTAGCTTTTTTATGTCTATTACAGAGGGAAATCGCTCTCTGAACCTGACACCGCAGGGACGCGGTGTCGGAGCCCCCATGGATGGGTTTACGGCGTGTTTCAGAGGGCACAACAGTCACGAACTAAATCGCAGGCATAAAAAAGCGCACCTAAGTGCGCTTTTTTGGGCTTATGTTGCTAAGTCTAGATTAGTCTAGGATCTTAGATACAACACCAGCACCTACTGTACGACCACCTTCACGGATTGCGAAACGAAGACCTTCTTCCATCGCGATCGGAGCAATTAGCTCAACTTTGAATTTAAGGTTGTCACCAGGCATTACCATTTCTACGCCTTCTGGAAGCTCTACAGCACCAGTTACGTCAGTTGTACGGAAGTAGAACTGTGGACGGTAGCCTTTGAAGAATGGAGTATGACGGCCACCTTCATCTTTAGATAGTACGTATACTTCTGCTTCGAAGTTAACGTGTGGAGTGATTGAACCAGGCTTAGCTAGTACTTGACCACGTTCAACTTCATCACGCTTAGTACCACGTAGAAGAACACCAACGTTCTCACCTGCACGGCCTTCGTCAAGAAGCTTACGGAACATCTCAACACCAGTACAAGTAGTCTTAGTAGTGTCTTTGATACCTACGATTTCTACTTCTTCACCAACCTTGATGATACCTTGCTCAACACGACCTGTTACAACTGTACCACGGCCTGAGATTGAGAATACGTCTTCGATTGGAAGAATGAACGGCTTGTCGATTGCACGCTCTGGCTCTGGGATGTATGAATCAAGCGCTTCACCAAGCTCGATGATTTTCTTTTCCCACTCTGCGTCGCCTTCAAGCGCTTTAAGAGCTGAACCTTGGATAACTGGTAGGTCATCACCTGGGAATTCGTATTCGTTAAGAAGTTCACGAACTTCCATTTCTACTAGCTCTAGAAGCTCTTCATCGTCAACCATGTCACACTTGTTCATGAATACGATGATGTAAGGAATACCAACCTGACGACCAAGTAGGATGTGCTCACGAGTTTGTGGCATAGGGCCATCAGTCGCAGCAACTACTAGGATACCACCGTCCATCTGAGCAGCACCAGTGATCATGTTTTTAACGTAATCAGCGTGTCCTGGGCAGTCTACGTGTGCGTAGTGACGAGTAGGAGTATCGTATTCTACGTGTGAAGTAGAGATGGTGATACCACGTGCTTTTTCTTCAGGCGCGTTATCGATTTGATCGAAAGCCTGTGCGTTACCACCGTAAGTCTTTGAAAGAACTGTAGTGATTGCTGCAGTTAGCGTAGTTTTACCGTGGTCAACGTGGCCGATTGTACCCACGTTTACGTGGGGTTTCGTACGTTCAAACTTTTCTTTTGCCATTTTTCTCGTTTCCTAAGTTAAAAGTCCGACCCACCAATAGACCGGACCGAACCTTCATTTAGATTAAATTCTAGATTCAATAATAGCCTGCGCCACATTGTTCGGCGCCTCAGAATAATTGAAGAACTCCATTGAGTATGAAGCACGACCTTGTGTTTGTGAACGCAAGTCAGTTGCGTAGCCAAACATTTCTGAAAGCGGCACTTTAGCACGTATTATTTTAACACCTGCGACGCCATCTTCCATACCTTCGATCATGCCGCGGCGACGATTAATGTCACCAACTACATCACCCATCCAGTCTTCTGGAGTAGTCACTTCAACTTTCATTGTGGGTTCAAGTAACACCGGATTTGCTTCTGCGGCGCCTTTTTTGAAACCCATAGAGCCGGCGATCTTAAACGCCATTTCAGAAGAGTCAACATCGTGGTATGAACCGTCAAACAGCGTAACCTTTACATCAAGTACTGGATACCCTGCAAGAACACCACTTCGCATCTGCTCCTGAATTCCTTTATCGACCGCTGGAATGAACTCTTTTGGTACCACACCACCGACGATTTCGTTCACAAATTCGTAGCCTGAACCTTCTTCTTGAGGCTCAATGCGCAGCCATACATGACCAAATTGGCCGCGGCCGCCTGACTGACGAACGAACTTCCCTTCAACTTCAACAGATTTACGAAGGGTTTCACGATAAGCAACCTGAGGGTTACCTACGTTACATTCAACTTTAAATTCGCGCTTCATGCGGTCGACAATGATATCAAGGTGAAGTTCACCCATACCTGAGATAATCGTCTGGCCTGTCTCGTCGTCAGTTTTCACTTTGAATGACGGATCTTCAGCTGCAAGCTTGCTTAGGGCTATGCCCATTTTCTCTTGGTCAGCTTGCGACTTAGGCTCAACCGCAATTGAAATTACCGGCTCTGGGAACTCCATACGCTCTAGCGTAATAACATGGTTAGGGTCACAAAGCGTATCACCGGTTGTTACATCTTTAAGGCCAATGGCCGCAGCGATGTCACCTGCGCGTACTTCTTTAATTTCTTCACGGTCTTTCGCGTGCATTTGCACAATACGACCAAAGCGCTCACGCTTGCCCTTAACAGGGTTGTAAACCGTATCACCCGTGTTTACTACACCAGAGTAACAACGGAAGAAGGTTAGCGTACCCACAAATGGGTCGGTCGCTATTTTAAATGCTAGCGCTGAGAACGGCTCATCGTCGCTTGAATGACGCTCTGCTTCTGTCTCGTCTTTGTCGTCAAGTACACCAGTGATGGCCTTAACTTCTGTTGGAGACGGAAGATAATGAATAACAGAGTCTAGTACTGCCTGAACACCTTTGTTTTTGAAGGCACTGCCACAGGTGGCAAGAACAATTTCGTTGTTCAGCGTACGCTGACGAAGGCCTGAACGAATTTCTTCCTCAGAAAGCTCTTCACCTTCCAAGTATTTATTCATTAGCTCATCAGATGCTTCTGCAGCCGCTTCGATCATTTCGGTACGGTACTGCTCAGCGGTATCTAAATATTCAGCCGGAATGTCTTCATAGGCAAATGTCATACCCATGTCTTCTTCATTCCAGTTGATGGCTTTCATCTTCACAAGGTCGATGACGCCATGGAAATTCTCTTCAGCGCCCATGTTGATTTGAATCGGAACACAGTTTGCGCCTAAACGCTTGCGGATTTGACCCACAACACGTTCAAAATCAGCGCCAGCCCGGTCCATCTTATTAACGAACACAAGGCGTGGCACTTGATATTTGTCAGCCTGTCGCCAGACTGTCTCTGATTGAGGTTC
The DNA here is from genome assembly GCF_022348265.1 of Alteromonas sp. Cnat3-28. Lineage (NCBI taxonomy): Bacteria > Pseudomonadati > Pseudomonadota > Gammaproteobacteria > Alteromonadales > Alteromonadaceae > Alteromonas > Alteromonas sp. Cnat3-28. The sequence goes on along the minus strand of NZ_JAKREY010000007.1, from coordinate 35,998 downwards.
TACCCCAGAAGACCCACAGAAAACAACAACTGCACCGTCTAGTACACGCAATGAACGCTCTACTTCGATAGTAAAGTCAACGTGTCCAGGGGTGTCGATGATGTTGATCCTGTGTTGATCGAACTGTTGCTCCATACCAGACCAGAAACAAGTCGTTGCAGCAGACGTGATAGTAATACCACGCTCCTGCTCTTGCTCCATCCAGTCCATGGTAGCAGCACCATCGTGCACTTCACCGATTTTGTGAGACAGTCCTGTATAAAACAGAACACGCTCTGTGGTCGTGGTTTTACCCGCGTCCACGTGAGCCACAATACCAATATTGCGATAACGCTCAATCGAGGTCTTACGAGGCATAAATCTCTCTCAGTTAAATAACGTTGATTACCAACGGTAGTGAGCAAACGCTTTGTTTGCTTCGGCCATACGGTGAACGTCTTCACGTTTCTTAACCGCTGAACCTTTATTATCTGCTGCGTCTAGCATTTCAGCCGCTAGGCGTTGTGCCATAGACTTTTCGCCACGTTTACGTGCAGCTTCAACCATCCAACGCATACCTAGCGCGTTACGACGAACTGGACGTACTTCAACTGGAACCTGATAAGTTGAACCACCAACACGACGAGACTTAACCTCTACTGTTGGGCGGATGTTATCAAGCGCTTCCTCGAAGATATCTAGGTGTGCTTTGCCGGTTTTTTCAGCAACAATATCAAGCGCACCGTAAACGATTTTTTCAGCGACTGACTTTTTGCCGTCGAGCATTACGACATTCATGAATTTCGCAAGCAGTTGTGAACCAAATTTTGGCTCTGGTAGGATTTTACGTTGACCTACGACTCTTCTTCTTGGCATTTTCTATTCTCCGTATGAATTCAGGGAAAACCCAAAACTCTTAAACTTCAGTTTGGCCTTACTAACGGAGAACCGTTATGACTTAGGCTTCTTCGCGCCGTACTTAGAACGGGCTTGTTTACGATCGTTTACACCTGCGCAGTCAAGAGTACCGCGAACTGTGTGATAACGAACACCTGGTAGATCTTTAACACGACCACCACGGATAAGTACTACACTGTGCTCTTGTAGGTTGTGACCTTCACCACCGATGTATGAAGAAACTTCAAAACCGTTAGTTAGACGTACACGACATACTTTACGTAGTGCAGAGTTTGGTTTCTTAGGCGTAGTAGTATATACACGAGTACATACACCACGTCTTTGTGGACAAGCTTGTAGAGCAGCTACGTTGCTTTTTTCAACGGGCTTTCTACGCGGCTTGCGCACTAACTGGTTAACTGTTGCCATTAACTAGCTCCTGATTAAAAACTACGAAAACCCAATCACTGTGATTGGGTCCATATTAATACGATTAATTGCTTAATCGCTCTTGTTTGTGAACATTGTGCTCGTCAACATTCACTGAGCTCTGATACAAAAAACCGCGACCGTTTATCGAGCCACTTATTGGCTATCCAAAATCGGGTCGCGGAATATTAAAGATCATCGCTCTGACTGTCAAGGTGTACAAAGGTTAAGCAGTTAATTTATCTGCAATCTGTACAACATGACTGCCAAATTGTTAGGAGTACGTTAACGTACTCCTATGATCTTGCCTTATTCGGCAGTATCTTCGTCTGCACCAGCATTAAGCGCTTCGGTTAGTGCCTGTTCTGCTTCAGCAGCAGAAACTGACATTTCTTCGATTTGCTCTTTGCGACGTTGTGCACGGCGTTCGTGGTAAGCGAAACCTGTACCCGCTGGAATTAGTCGACCAACGATTACGTTTTCTTTCAGACCGCGTAGGTCATCTTCTTTACCTTGAACCGCAGCTTCAGTTAGAACACGTGTTGTTTCTTGGAACGATGCCGCTGAGATAAATGACTCAGTAGACAGTGACGCTTTAGTGATACCAAGCAGCTGTGTTTCGTACTGCGCTGGGATCTTGCCGTGTTTTTCAATTTCACGGTTAGCCACTTTAACGTTCGATACTTCAACCTGTTCGCCTTCAAGGAACTGCGTATCGCCTGGATTAGTGATAATGCACTTGCGTAGCATCTGACGGATAACTACTTCAATGTGCTTATCGTTAATCTTAACACCCTGTAGGCGGTAAACTTCCTGAACTTCGTTCACGATGTAGTTTGCTACAGCTGAGATACCACGTAGACGTAGGATATCGTGTGGAGACTCTGGACCATCAGCGATAACTTCGCCTTTTTCCACTTTCTCACCTTCGAACACGTTAAGCTGACGCCACTTAGGAATCATCTCTTCGTACGCGTCACCCTCAGCAGGTGTAATTACAAGACGCTTCTTACCTTTGGTCTCTTTACCGAAGCCGATAGTACCTGAGATTTCTGCAAGGATAGCAGGCTCTTTAGGCTTACGTGCTTCAAATAGGTCCGCAACGCGCGGTAGACCACCCGTGATATCACGAGTCTTCGAGCTTTCCTGAGGAATACGTGCTAGCACGTCACCTTCGTTAGCCACTTTGCCTTCTTTCGCTTCGATGGTTGTGAAGCTTGGAAGACGAATTTCTTGAAGACCGAACTCGTCGCTTTCAAGAATTAGCTTAGGCTCTTTAGAGTTTACTTTCGCAAGGTCTTTAACAACGATACGGGTTAGACCAGTAAGCTCGTCTTGCTGCATTTCGGTGTTAGAGTCATCAATGTCAGCGAAGCTAATCTTAGCTGCACGTTCAGTGATGATTGGGTGACTATGCGGATCCCAGTTAGCAACAACGTCGCCAGCTGCAATAGTTGCACCGTCATCCACGCTAAGTACAGCACCGTAAGGTACTTTATAGCGCTCTTTCTCACGGCCTTGCTCGTCGATAACAGTAAGTTCTGTTGAACGAGAAACGATAACCACTTTGCCGTCAGAGTTACGTACGAACTTCGCGTTGTGTAGCTTAAGGCTACCCGCAGTCTTAACTTGTACGCTGTTCTCAGCAGATGCTCTTGATGCCGCACCACCGATGTGGAACGTACGCATGGTAAGCTGTGTACCTGGCTCACCGATTGACTGTGCTGCAATAACACCAACCGATTCACCGCTACCCACCATGTGACCACGTGCAAGGTCACGACCGTAACACTTAGCACAAACACCGAAGTCGTTGTCACAAGTGATTACCGAGCGAACCATGATTTGGTCAACTGAGTTAGCTTCAAGCATGTCTACTAACGCTTCGTCTAGAAGAACGTTCCGCTCAACTAGTACTTCGTTAGTACCTGGCTTAAGTACATCTTCTGCTACCACACGGCCTAGTACACGCTCGCGTAGTGGCTCAACAACGTCACCACCTTCGATTAGTGGTGTCATTTGAACACCTTCGAATGTGCCACAGTCGTCGTTAGTGATTACCAAGTCTTGTGCAACGTCTACTAGACGACGCGTTAGGTAACCCGAGTTCGCTGTCTTAAGTGCGGTATCCGCAAGACCTTTACGAGCACCGTGAGTTGAGATGAAGTACTGTAGTACGTTCAGACCTTCACGGAAGTTCGCCGTAATTGGGGTTTCGATGATTGAGCCATCTGGCTTAGCCATTAGACCACGCATACCAGCTAGCTGACGAATCTGAGCGGCACTACCACGAGCACCCGAGTCGGCCATCATGTAAACAGAGTTAAATGATGATTGCTCTTCTTCTTCGCCATCGCGGTTAATTACGATGTCAGTCTTAAGGTTATCCATCATGGCCTTAGCAACTTTTTCGTTGGCATTTGACCAGATATCGATAACTTTGTTGTAACGCTCACCCGCGGTAACAAGACCGTTTTGGAACTGTTCCTGAATTTCAATAACTTCTGCTTCCGCTGCATCAATGATGTCTTTCTTAGCAGCAGGGATAACCATATCGTCGATACCAACAGACGCACCCGCGATCATCGCGTAGTGGAAACCGGTATACATGATTTGGTCAGCAGCAATTACTGTGTCTTTCAGACCTAGCGTACGGTAACAAGCATTCAATAGTTTTGAAATTTGCTTCTTGCCCATCGCTTGGTTGATGATTTCAAACGGCAGACCCTTTGGAAGGATCAATGAGAAAATCGCACGACCAACAGTCGTGTCAGTTAGCGTTACTTTCTCAGTTTTGTTGCCATCTTCATCGATGTCATATTCAGTAATACGTACTTTAACGCGAGAGTGAAGCTCAGCATTACCTGTACGGTATGCTTTTTCTGCTTCATTCGGGCTGGTGAATACCATGCCTTCGCCTAAGCCGTTTACTTTGTCACGCGTTAGGTAATAAAGACCCAATACAACGTCCTGTGAAGGTACGATGATTGGCTCACCATTCGCAGGTGACAGAATGTTGTTCGTTGACATCATTAGCGCACGAGCTTCTAGCTGTGCTTCGATTGTCAACGGTACGTGTACCGCCATTTGGTCACCATCGAAGTCGGCGTTGTACGCCGCACACACTAGCGGGTGAAGCTGAATCGCTTTACCTTCGATTAGTGTTGGTTCGAATGCTTGGATACCCAAACGGTGAAGTGTAGGTGCACGGTTAAGTAGTACCGGGTGTTCGCGGATAACGTCGTCTAGTACGTCCCAAACCTCTGGTGCTTCGCGCTCTACAAGCTTCTTAGCTGCTTTAATTGTTGTCGCAAGACCACGACCTTCAAGCTTACCGTAGATAAACGGCTTAAATAGCTCAAGTGCCATCTTCTTAGGAAGACCACACTGGTGAAGACGTAGCGTAGGACCAACGGTAATTACAGAACGGCCTGAGTAGTCAACACGCTTACCAAGAAGGTTTTGACGGAAACGACCTTGCTTACCTTTGATCATGTCTGCAAGCGACTTAAGTGGACGCTTGTTAGAACCGGTAATCGCACGACCACGACGTCCGTTATCTAGAAGCGCATCTACAGACTCTTGAAGCATACGCTTTTCGTTGCGTACGATGATGTCTGGAGCAGCTAGGTCTAGAAGACGCTTAAGACGGTTGTTACGGTTAATAACACGACGGTATAGGTCGTTAAGGTCAGACGTTGCAAAACGGCCGCCATCTAGTGGTACTAGAGGACGTAAATCTGGTGGAAGTACCGGAAGAACCGTCATGATCATCCACTCTGGCTTGTTACCAGACTGTTGGAATGACTCAAGCAACTTAAGACGCTTAGTAATTTTCTTACGCTTAGTTTCAGAGTTGATTGAAGGCAGCTCTTCACGCATAGCCGCAACGTCTGCGTCTACGTCTAGTGCTGTAAGAAGATCGAATACTGCCTCAGCACCCATCTTCGCTTCAAACTCATCACCGTGCTCTTCAAGTGCATCCAAGTATTCTTCTTCGTTAAGAAGTTGGCTGCGCTCAAGCGTAGTCATACCTGGCTCTGTAACCACGTATGATTCAAAGTAAAGTACACGTTCAATATCACGAAGTGTCATATCTAGCATTAGGCCGATACGAGACGGAAGTGATTTCAGGAACCAGATGTGTGCTACCGGGCTAGCTAGCTCGATGTGACCCATACGCTCACGACGTACTTTAGTCAGTGTAACTTCAACGCCACACTTCTCACAGATAACACCACGGTGCTTAAGGCGCTTGTACTTACCGCAAAGACACTCGTAGTCTTTAACCGGACCAAAGATACGCGCACAGAACAGACCGTCACGCTCAGGCTTGAACGTACGGTAGTTAATTGTTTCAGGCTTTTTAACTTCACCGAATGACCATGAACGGATCATGTCAGGTGAAGACAGACCGATTCGAATATTATCGAATTCTTCAGTCTTGTTTTGTTGCTTTAGAAACTTTAATAAGTCTTTCACATTACTCTCCCAGCGGAGTCAGTCTCTAGAGCCCGGCGCAAGCGCCGGGCCATCTCATAACATTACGTGGCTAACGCCGTATTACTTTTCTTCAAGCTCGATGTTGATACCCAACGAGCGAATTTCTTTAAGTAGTACGTTGAATGACTCTGGCATGCCAGGTTCCATTCTGTGGTCGCCATCGACGATGTTCTTGTACATCTTGGTACGGCCGTTAACGTCATCCGACTTAACGGTAAGCATTTCTTGAAGGGTATATGCTGCACCGTATGCTTCAAGTGCCCACACTTCCATCTCACCGAAGCGCTGACCACCGAACTGTGCTTTACCACCAAGAGGCTGCTGTGTAACAAGGCTGTAAGAACCAGTAGAACGCGCGTGCATTTTGTCGTCTACTAAGTGGTTCAGTTTCAGCATGTACATGTAACCAACCGTAACTGGACGCTCAAATTCGCGACCGGTACGACCGTCAAACAAAGCAATCTGACCGCTTTCTGGAATATCAGCAAGCTTCAGCATTTCTTTGATTTCAGATTCACGAGCACCGTCGAATACAGGTGTTGCTACTGGAACACCCTTACGAAGGTTTTCCGCTAGACGACGAACTTCGTGGTCTGTGAAGCTATCGATGTCTACTTCTTGGTGATTCTCACCAAGCTCGTACACCTTCTTCAGGAAGTCACGTAGTTCAGCCAGCTCGCGCTGCTCTTTAATCATACGATCAATCTTCACACCAAGACCGTGTGCAGCCATACCCAAGTGCGTTTCTAGGATCTGACCGATGTTCATACGAGACGGTACACCTAGTGGGTTAAGAACGATATCTACCGGCGTACCGTTAGCATCGTATGGCATGTCTTCTACAGGCTGGATAGTCGAGATAACACCTTTGTTACCGTGACGACCGGCCATTTTATCACCCGGTTGGATGTGACGTTTAACCGCAAGGTAAACCTTAACGATCTTAAGCACGCCAGGTGCTAGGTCATCGCCTTGAGTAATCTTGCGACGCTTACCTTCAAACTTCTTATCGAAATCAAGTTTGATTTCAGCATGCTGATCAGCGATTTGGTCTAGCTCTAGCTGTGCATCTTCACTGTTAAGTGCGATTTCAAACCACTTTTCACGCGGCAGGCTGTCAAGCTTAGCTTGGTCAACACCAGCACGTAGAAGTGCAGTTTGTGCACGTGCAAAGATACCGTCTGCAAGAATTTCGAACTCGTCAGTAAGGTCTTTCTTAACCTGACGTAGCTGCATATCTTCAATTTCTAGCGCACGCTTGTCTTTTTCTACACCGTCACGGGTAAATACTTGAACGTCGATTACCGTACCGTGAACAGAGTTAGGTACACGTAGAGACGTATCTTTAACGTCAGACGCTTTCTCACCGAAGATTGCACGTAGTAGTTTTTCTTCTGGCGTAAGCTGCGTTTCACCTTTAGGCGTTACTTTACCTACAAGGATGTCACCGCCTTTCACTTCCGCACCAATGTAAACAACACCTGATTCATCAAGCTTGCTTAGTGCAGATTCACCCACGTTCGGGATATCAGAAGAAATTTCTTCTGGCCCAAGCTTAGTATCACGAGCGATACAGCTAAGCTCTTGAATGTGGATAGTAGTAAAACGGTCTTCCTGCGCTACACGCTCAGAAATAAGGATTGAATCCTCAAAGTTGTAACCATTCCACGGCATGAACGCGATACGCATGTTCTGACCAAGTGCAAGGTCACCTAGGTCTGTTGAAGGACCATCAGCTAGCACGTCGCCTGCAACAATCGGGTCACCAACACTACAAGTAGGCTTCTGATTGATACACGTGTTTTGGTTAGAACGAGTGTACTTAGTCAGGTTGTAGATATCGATACCTGCTTCACCTGGAAGCATTTCATCTTCGTCTACTTTAATAACGATACGGCTGGCATCTACGTAATCAACCACACCACCGCGCTTAGCAACTACAGTAACACCTGAGTCAACCGCGATAGTTCTTTCCATACCGGTACCAACTAGCGGCTTATCAGCGCGTAGTGTAGGTACTGCCTGACGTTGCATGTTCGCACCCATAAGTGCACGGTTCGCATCATCGTGCTCTAGGAATGGGATAATGCTTGCAGCAATTGAAACGATTTGCTGAGGTGAAACGTCCATGTACTTGATGTCTTCTTTCGGCATCAAGGTAGTTTCACCACGGTGACGACATGGAATTAGGTCGTCAACCAACTCGCCTGCTTCAGTCAACGCGATGTTTGCCTGAGCGATTGCGAATTGACCTTCTTCAATTGCAGATAAGTAATCGATTTCGTCTGTTACCACACCGTCTACAATGCGACGGAACGGCGTTTCTAGGAAACCGAAGTCATTGGTACGCGCGAAGCTTGCCAATGAGTTAATTAGACCGATGTTCGGGCCTTCCGGCGTTTCGATTGGACATAGACGACCGTAGTGAGTCGGGTGTACGTCTCGAACTTCGAAGCCTGCACGTTCACGTGTAAGACCACCCGGGCCTAATGCAGAAATACGACGCTTATGCGTTACTTCTGATAGCGGATTGTTTTGGTCCATGAACTGAGAAAGCTGAGATGAACCGAAGAACTCTTTAACCGCAGCCGAGATAGGCTTAGCGTTAATAAGATCTTGTGGCATCACGTTGTCTAGGTCGCCTAAGCTTAGACGCTCTTTAACTGCACGCTCAACACGTACAAGACCAACGCGGAATTGGTTCTCTGCCATTTCACCTACAGAACGGATACGACGGTTACCTAGGTGATCGATGTCATCTACTTCGTCTTTACCGTCACGAATCATTATTAGCTGCTTCATTACAGAAATAATGTCTTCTTTATCTAGTGTACCAGCACCAATAAGTTCTTCACGGCCAAGACGGCGGTTGAACTTCATGCGGCCAACAGAAGACAGGTCGTAACGTTCATCAGAGAAGAACAGGTTATCGAACAAGGTTTCAGCTGCATCTTTTGTTGGTGGCTCACCAGGACGCATCATACGGTAAATTTCAACTAGTGCTTCAAGGCGGTTAGTTGAAGAATCGATACGTAGCGTATCTGAAATGTATGAACCGTGATCTAGCTCGTTGATGTAAAGCGTTTCGAACTCTTTGATGCCCGCTTGGCTAAGTGCCGCTAGGTTTTCAAGGGTTAGTTCGTCGTTCGCGCTTACAATCACTTCGCCTGTGTCTTCGTTTACATAAGTAGCTGCGTAAACACGGCCAATTAGGTAATCGGCTGGAACTTCAAGTTCTGTAAGACCGGCTTTTTCTAGTGCACGCGTGTGGCGCGCAGAAATACGACGACCCGTTTCAACAACAACGTTGCCTTCACCGTCAATGATGTCAAAAGCAGCCGTCTCACCACGTAGGCGATCTGGAACCACTTCCATCATTAGTTTGTCTTTGTCGATACGTACGCTTACTTTGTCGAAGAAAGTATCTAGGATTTCTTCAGACGTCATTTCAAGTGCGCGTAAGATAATCGTTGCAGGCAACTTACGACGACGGTCGATACGTACGAATAGGTTATCTTTCGGGTCAAACTCGAAGTCTAACCACGAACCACGGTAAGGAATTACACGTGCGTTATAAAGCACTTTACCTGACGAGTGGGTTTTACCTTTGTCGTGATCAAAGAATACACCAGGTGAACGGTGTAGCTGTGACACGATAACACGCTCTGTACCATTGATAACGAACGTACCGTTCTCAGTCATCAACGGGATCTCGCCCATGTACACTTCTTGTTCTTTAATATCTTTTACGGTACCTGGCGCAGCGTCTTTATCGAACAACACTAACCGTAGTTTTACTCTTAACGGAGCAGAGAAAGTTACGCCGCGAATTTGACATTCTTTAACGTCGAAAACGGGCTCTCCCAGGCGGTAGCTTACATACTGAAGCTCTGAACTACCTGAGTAGCTTTTAATTGGAAAAACGGAACGAAATGCTGCTTCCAAACCGTATTGAGCATCTGCATCGATCTCAATAAACTTTTTGAAAGAATCAAGCTGAATTGAAAGAAGGTATGGAATTTCCAATACCTGTGGGCGTTTGCCAAAATCCTTACGGATACGTTTCTTTTCGCTATAAGAGTAAACCATGGGTTCCTCAGCCTGCTGATTTATGACCCAACCTGCTGCAAAATGCTTTAAAACGCGTGCTATGGGCTAAAAGCTACGTTTCAAATGGCGCACTAAGCAACAAACTTCCACAACCCTTTTTCGGGCAGATACACCAGCATACAACAAAATTTAACCAATTATTAGTTAACTTGTTGGATTTTTATGCTTTTTATGGGTATTTCCGAATGGCGCTTTAAGTAGTGTAACCAAGGGTTAGATTCTACACACTATACAGCGCAAAAAGGCTGGTGGTTTAAAAAACCACCAGCCTTGCCGTCTCAGGCAATAATCTGACTATGTCAGATTACTTGATTTCTACTTCTGCACCAGCTTCTTCAAGCTCTTTCTTAAGTGCTTCAGCTTCATCTTTGCTTACGCCTTCTTTGATAGCTTTAGGAGCAGACTCAACTACTTCTTTAGCTTCTTTAAGACCTAGGCCAGTCGCGCCGCGAACTGCTTTGATAACTGCAACTTTGTTGCCACCGAATGAAGTCATTACAACGTCGAATTCAGTCTTTTCTTCTGCAGCAGCAGCGTCACCGCCAGCAGCTGGACCAGCAACAGCAACAGCAGCTGCAGCAGATACGTTGAATTTTTCTTCAGCCGCTTCGATTAGTTCAACCAGTTCCATTACTGGCATTTCAGCGATTGCGTTTAAGATATCTTCTTTAGTTAGAGCCATGTTCTCTAAACTCCTGGGTATAAAATGTTAAAAAAATCAATATGCCAAAAACGCCAATTACTTGGTGTCTTTGACCGCCGCCAATACGCGCACAAACTTGCCAGGAACTTCGTTGATTGTTTGAACGAATTTCCCAACTGGTGCTTTGAAGGTTGCAAGTAGTTTCGCAAGCGCTTCGTCGCGGGTAGGTAGTGCTGCAACTGCGTCCAATTTCTCTGGACCAAGAAGACCGCTACCAATAGATAGTGCTGTAACTTTTAGCTTATCGTTAGTCTTACCGAAGTCTTTGAAAAGACGTGCCGCACCGCCTGGTGCGTCGATAGAGAAACCATAGATAAGCGGACCAGTTAAGGCGCTGTCTAAGTCTGCAAATTGACTGTCTGCTAGAGCACGCTTTGCAAGAGTATTACGTACAACCTTTAGGTATACGCCTTGCTCACGAGCTTTAACACGTAGGTCAGTCAGTTCTGCAACTTCCATCCCACGGTATTCAGCAACGGCTACGGATAGAGCGCGAGACGCAACTTCAGAAACTTCTGCTACGATCTCTTTTTTTGCTGCTAAACCTAGTGCCACTGAGTTCACCTCTTTGTATCTGACTTTGTTTGCGGTTACCCGCTTACGCCGTCAGGGTTCACAGATTGATACCAACCCTCATGGTTGATACCGCTCTACGGTGTTTGTTACCCCAGAGAGTCTGAGTCAAACCACCGTCTGCGCAGGTTGTTGTATTAAGCAGTGTGTTGACTGTGAAAGTTCTCTTACCTCTTTCACCACACCGCACCTGCGGTCTAGGACGGGAGCTGCTTATTAGCACTGCTAATTGTCACAGCTCCAACCCATAACCTTTAAGAGATTTCGATGAGCCTAAGCTCAGCGAAATTAAAGACCTACAGAAGCCTTATCAAGAGCAACACCAGCACCCATTGTAGTGCTTAAGCTGATCTTCTTGATGTATGTACCTTTAGCAGAAGAAGGCTTAGCTTTCTTAAGTGCTTCAAGTAGCGCTTCAAGGTTTTCTTGAATTTGGTTCGCTTCGAACGCGATCTTACCGATGCTAGCGTGGATGATACCGTTCTTATCGTTACGGTAGCGTACCTGACCAGCTTTAGCGTTCTTAACTGCCGTTGCAACGTCAGGCGTTACAGTGCCAGTTTTTGGGTTAGGCATAAGGCCGCGTGGACCTAAGATTTGACCTAGTTGACCAACAACACGCATCGCGTCTGGGCTAGCAACTACTACGTCAAAGTTCATTTCGCCTTTCTTAACTTGCTCAGCTAAGTCGTCCATACCAACGATGTCTGCACCAGCTTCTTTAGCTGCTTCAGCATTTGCACCTTGAGTGAATACTGCAACGCGAACTTCTTTACCAGTACCGTTAGGTAGTACAGTTGCACCACGAACGTTTTGGTCAGATTTTTTCGCATCGATACCAAGGTTAACAGATACGTCTACGCTTTCTGCGAACTTAGCTGTTGCTAGTTCTTTAAGAAGCGCTACTGCTTCGTTGATTTCATACTCTTTAGTAGAGTCAACTTTGTCGCGGATTACGCGAGCGCGTTTAGTTAATTTAGCCATTCGATTAGTCCTCTACGTTCAAGCCCATTGAGCGAGCAGAACCCGCGATAGTGCGTACCGCTGCATCTAGGTCAGCTGCAGTAAGGTCTGGCTCTTTAGTTTTAGCAATCTCTTCCAACTGAGCGCGAGTAACTTTACCCACTTTTTCAGTGTTAGGACGGCCAGAACCACTCTTGATGCCCGCTGCTTTCTTAAGCAGGTAAGACGCAGGAGGAGTCTTAGTTTCGAATGTGAAAGAGCGATCTTCGTATACAGTAATTTCTACTGGTACTGGAGCGCCTTTCTCAAGGCTTTCTGTTTTCGCGTTGAAAGCCTTACAGAATTCCATGATGTTTACACCGTGTTGACCTAGTGCAGGACCAACTGGTGGACTTGGGTTAGCAGCACCTGCTGCAACCTGAAGCTTGATAATACCGCTTACTTTTTTAGCCATTTTACATGCTCTCTTGTTTGGGTCTAACGCCTCGCAAATACAGAGATTATTTGCTCAATCGGCTTCCCGTTTCCGTTTAAAAGGGCGCGCATTATATAAGGTGATTAATTACTATGCAAGGGCTATTTAGAATAAAAAAACCATCGAAAGGTCAGTATTTTTCATAGGCAAAGTGAATCAGAGTTAAGTTGGCTTTACGCACACTGTGTGAAGCCCATCATTTATTTTGAAAGGATAATCAAACAATGGAAAAACCTACAGAATTAAACAATCATGAGATCTCAAATGTTTCTGGTGCACTTTGGGCCAATGCTTTAGGCGCTATAGCCGGAGGCATAGGTGGTTTCTACGGGGCAATTATTGATGGCGGGCGTAACGCATCGTTCAGTACCATCGCTACAGGAACACTTGCCGGAATGGGTGCAGGCGCTTTAAGCCCGGTTAAAGGTTTCAGCTCTCTCGCAACATCCGTAGGTGGTGGGTTAGTTTCGGGCGCTATAGCAAATTTGGCGTCGGATCTAGAGGGTTTAGAAACAACAGATGAGTGAAGGTCAAATTTAAAATGGTAGATATCGGAACGGTGTTCATTTGGGTCATGGTAATTTGTGGAATGAACCTAATCTTAAAACGTGCGCTGGGTGTCAGATTTTGGGACTCTTTTACAAAGAGCGATAAAGTCTCTGAAAAAACCGCAACAATATTGCAGTTTATGTTTATGTTTCTTTCGCTTATTAGCTGTTATTTCTGGCTTATTTAGGTCAAGAGGATGCTACGTTGTAGTAACATGCAAATTTTTATAAATATTCACCGCTCTCCTTTTATCGTTATCTGGATACAAAAAAGCCCCGTCAAACGGGGCTTTTTAAAAATACTATACGGTAGCTTGAATAGGCTTAGCCTTTTTCTACCTGACCAAATTCTAGGTCTACTGGAGTAGAACGACCGAAGATAAGCACCGATACTTTTACGCGGCTCTTTTCGTAGTCTACTTCTTCTACCACACCGTTGAAGTCTGCAAATGGGCCATCGATAACGCGAATAACTTCGCCTGGCTCGAACAGCGTCTTTGGTCTTGGCTTATCAACGTTTTCTTCAAGACGATTTAAGATAGCGTCAGCTTCTTTCTGCGTGATTGGCATAGGACGGTCAGATGTGCCGCCGATAAAACCAAGTACACGAGGTACGCTTTTCACTAAGTGCCATGACTCTTCAGTCATCGCCATTTCTACCAGTACATAACCTGGGTAGAACTTACGCTCAGACTTACGCTTTTGACCAGCACGCATTTCTACTACTTCTTCTGTTGGTACTAGTACCTGACCAAAGTAGTCTTCCATGTTGTGCATTTTGATGTATTCAAGCAGGGTCTTCTTAACGCGAGACTCATATTGTGAATAGGCTTGAACTACGTACCATCTTTTCTTTACTGCTTCTTCTTCAGACATACGGTTATGCTCCTATTCCTGTAATAAAGCCAACTACACGAACGATGATGCCGTCTAGTCCCCATAAAATTAGTGCCATAATTAACGTCGCTGCAAGCACGATAAGTGTAGTTTGGTTCGCCTCTTGGCGAGTTGGCCACACAACCTTGCGAACTTCTGTGCGAGACTCTTTAGCAAAGCTCAAGAAGGTGCTACCTTTTTCGGTAGTTGCCGCGATGAAACCAGCTATACCAACAACTACAACAATTGCGATGGCACGGTATAGTACCGAGATCTCACCGTACATTGTATTAGCGGTTACTAAACCGGCAAGTAGTGCAAAAACCACTACCCATTTAAACATGTCCAATGCATTGGACTGATTTTCCGTCTTTTCGCTCATGTTACGATCCTAGCACTACAGCGTCGTTGTTTTACGCATCTAAAAAATGCGCAACTTAAAAATTCTTAGTTTAAGTAAATTTGGCAGGGGTGGAGGGACTCGAACCCCCAACCATCGGTTTTGGAGACCGCTGTTCTACCAATTCGAACTACACCCCTGTGGTGTCGATAAGACAAAATTTACTTACACTGCCCTTGTGAGTTGTGCGTCTTTTCTAAGGAAAGTGCGGTATCGCAAGGGAGGGACGCGTATTATACTTAACCACTTTCAAGATACAAGCGGTTTATCCATCCCATCTGCGATTGAACGCTAATTCGCGCCTTGCCTATTCAACGCCTATAAATCCGCCCGTTTGGTGCGCCCAAAGCTTGGCATATATGCCATTGTGCGCAATAAGCTCGGTATGGGTTCCCTGCTCTACAATGTTGCCCTTATCCAGAACAAGTAACCTGTCCATTTGCGCAATGGTCGACAGTCGATGCGCAATAGCCAGCACAGTTTTGCCTTCCATCACTTTATCCAGACAGGCTTGAATTGCCGCTTCAACTTCTGAATCTAGCGCTGATGTGGCTTCGTCCAGCACTAGTACAGGCGCGTCTTTTAGCAATACGCGAGCTATGGCAATGCGCTGGCGCTGACCGCCTGAAAGCTTAACGCCTCGCTCACCTACATGCGCGTCGTACCCTGTTCTACCGTGACTATCGGTAAGCGTAAGAATAAAGTCGTGCGCTTCGGCCTGTTTGGCTGCACGGATCATATCTTCTTCTGTCGCATCCGTGCGTCCGTAAAGAATGTTATCGCGTACCGAGCGATGCATCAGAGAGGTATCTTGAGTCACCATGCTGATTTTAGCACGAAGCGTCTCTTGGCCTACTTCAGTAATATCTTGGCCGTCAATAACAATACGACCACTCTGGGTGTCGTAAAAACGCATGAGCAAATTAACCAGCGTCGATTTACCCGCCCCAGAACGCCCCACTAAGCCCACTTTTTCTCCGGGCTTAATGCTTAAATCCAAGTTAGTAAACACATCAATAGGTTTGTTGTCTGCACCTGAATAGGAAAAATGCACATTATCGAAATTAATCCCGCCGCCATTTACCTTTAACGCGTCGGCTTTTGGCTTGTCTTTTACTGCAATAGGCTGCGCTAGTGTATTCATGCCGTCCTGCACCGTGCCTAAGTTTTCGAACAAACCTGATACTTCCCACATAACCCAGTGCGACATACCGTTTAGTCGCAAACACAGACTAATAGCGATGGCGATATCGCCCGGGCTCGCAATGTTCTCCATCCACAAATACACAGATAACGCACCAACGGTGAAAATAAGAATGGCGTTAGCCATTTCCACGCAGAATTCCAACACGGTGACCAAACGCATTTGCGGGTAAACCGTTTTAAGAAAACCATCCATGCTTTCTTTAGCGTAATCCGCTTCGCGGCGACTGTGTGAAAACAGCTTCACCGTTGTGATATTGGTATAGCTATCGACAATACGTCCGGTCATTAATGAGCGCGCGTCAGCTTGCTTTTGCGAGACTTCTTTTAGTTTAGGCACCAGCACTTTTAAAATGCCAATGTACACAAAGAACCACACGATAAGCGGCATGGCTAAGCGCCAGTCTGTGCTGAAAATAAGCACAACCATAGAGATAAAATAAACGCTGATGTACACCAGCAAATCGAGGACCTTGGTTACAGTCTCTCTTACCGATAGTGCAGTCTGCATCACCTTGGTGGCCACACGGCCGGCAAACTCATCGTGAAAGAAGGTTAAACTTTGTCCAAGCAAATAGCGGTGCGCTTGCCATCTAATGCGCATGGGGTAGTTCCCCATCAAGGACTGACGAGAAAATAGCGAGCGCAACAAAATAAACAATGGAATAAAAACGAGAACGGTTAAACCCATGCCAATGAGGGTAAATTTTTGGTCCGCTAAAAACGTGGCTCGGTTTTGATCAGAGAACCAGTCAACTAACTGCCCTAAAAAGCCGAAAAGCGCCACTTCTAACATGGCAACAATGGCACTTAGCACGGAAACAGTAAGGATTACGCCCCACATGCCTTTTGTGTAGTATTTACAAAATGCAACGATACCTGTTGGCGGTTGGGTAGGCGGCGTGTCAGGGAAAGGCTGGGTCAGCTTTTCAAAAAATGAAAACATGTAGAACTCGTTAGTTATTCAGTGACAGAGCACGTTTACGTATGCCCCAAAATGCTTAGGTCACAATTCTACACGATAACTGAAAGTGTGTTGAACTTTGCGGTGCTTTTTTACCGCAAAGCTCGTTTAACATTAATTAATATTTGGCACAGGCTGATACTTGGCGAAAATTATTATTTGGAGAAGCGCTTACATAAAACAACTCAATAATAAGCTAATTTCCTGTCATCCTTCACTCTGCAAAGCCCAATTTAGCGAGTATGCTTTCCACTTTTTCAGCGTGCTCAGCCTGCCACTGTTCAAGTGACATGGAGCCATCTTTCTGGGCTCGCTTTTGGGCAATGTCATAGGCTGCTAGCGCCTCATCTTTTGGAATTACAGCAATGCCCTCTTCGTCTGCAACAATGATATCTCCGGCGTGAACCGTTACACCAGCACAGGTAATCGGCTCATTTAACGGCGATATGCACTTTTTGGCGCCTGGCTTGGGTATAACGCCCCTGGCAAATACCGGAAATTTGTTGTCACGGGTTTCTGCAAGATCTCGTATAACACCATCAATCACGAAACCTTTTATGCCGCGAGACTGGGCTATCGCGCAGACGTTACCGCCCGCAACAGCGAATTTATCATCGGCTTCCACAACAATAATATCACCGGGGCTTGCGCGATATATCGCCGCATGCAGCATAAGATGGTCACCCGGCTCACACTTAACGGTAAATGCTGGACCCGCAATGCGTGGCATGCCTTCCCACAACGGTTTTATCGCATAGTGCATGAACTGCTCTCTTGGCAGCGCATCGGCGTACTCACAGGGTGATACGCTATCGAAAGGGGTGTTATGTAAGTCCATCGCCGTTCCTTGAATGTTTTAGTGTGTGAGAAAAAACACTATAGCGAAATTAGCCCTACAAGTTGTTACAAGCTGTGTATTTTCACTATAAACACTTTTTCTATCCCCCCCGCCATGCTAAAAATTAGTAAAAAGCGTGCACGCAATACGCCACACCATTCTTTAGAAGGGATGCACAGGTTTCGCAACGCACTAAAACAATAAGCGGCAAGCCCAAATGTTGCCCAATAAAATGAAAAGGAAAACTCGACATGTTACGTAGCGTTTTAAGCTTAAGCGTGGCACTGGCCCTCACGGCTTGTAGCCCACAAAATTCATCCACAGAACAACAGACACAGAGCGCGGCTACCGAAGAAGCTCAGCAACAGCTTTCTTCAGGTGTCATTAAAGAAAATATGGATCTGTCTGTTGACCCGGGTGATGACTTTTTCCGCTACGTAAACGGCAAGTGGTTTGATAATTTTGAAATACCGGCAGATAAATCGAGCTACGGTTCTTTCGTGATCCTTCGCGATGAAGCACAAGATCACGTTATGGATATTATAAAATCGTCTGCCGAAGGCGACTTTAAAGCGGGCAGCGACGAGCAAAAAGTCGGTGATTTTTACCGTGCCTATATGGACATGGAGACCCGCAATGAGCTTGGTATGACGCCACTAAAACCTGAGTTAACTAAGATTGATGCCATTGAAGACTATACCTACCTTGCTGAGTACTTTGCTTATGCGGCTCGCTATGGCTACGGGACACCGTTTAGCCTAACCCAGTACCCTGACCTTAAGTCGCCGAAAGAATATTTGATGTACACGTGGCAGTCGGGCTTAGGCCTTCCTGAGCGCGAGTACTACTTCAAGGACGACGAAACATCACAAACCATTCGCGATGCCTACGTTAAACATATTCAAACCATGTTTGAGCTGGCGGGTTTCGACGCGCCTAAAGAAAGTGCGGATATGCTGTTCGCACTTGAGACTAAAATTGCTCAGCTACACATGAAAAAAGAGCAGGCCCGTAACTTTGCTGCCAACTATAACAAACTGACAATTGAAGAACTTAAAGCGTTAATGCCTAAGTTCGACTGGGACGCTTATCTTACTGAAGCAGACATTAGCGACATTCCTTCGCTAGGCATCCTGCAAAAAGACTACATGCAAAACATTGATGGCGTTATTGCAGATACCTCACTGAAAGATTGGAAAACGTTCCTTAAGTGGGGCTTGCTAAATGCTTCAGCCAGTCGCTTAAATGCTGAGCTTGATGAAGCAAACTTCAATTTCTACAGCAAAGTGCTTCGCGGTGTTGAAGAGCAACAGCCACAATGGCGTCGTGCAGTAAGCCTTTCAAATGCCCATGTAGGCGAGCTAATCGGTAAGGTCTATGTAAAACAGCACTTCCCGCCTGAAGCGAAAGACCGCATGATGGAAATGGTCAATAACCTGCTGTTAGCTTACAAAGAAAGTATCGAAAATCTTGATTGGATGACAGATGAAACTCGTGCACAAGCACTAGACAAGCTGTCTAAGTTTACCGTGAAAATTGGCTACCCAGACCAGTGGAGAGACTATTCAGCGCTGACAGTTAATGCCAGTGACCTGTTTGGAAACCTTAAGCGTTCTTCGGACGTGCTGTACGAAGAAATGCTTAAGAAACAAGGCGGCCCAGTGTGGACCCATGAATGGGGCATGACACCACAAACTGTTAATGCTTACTACAACCCCCCGCTAAACGAAATTGTATTCCCTGCGGCTATCCTTCAACCTCCGTTCTTTGACATGAACGCCGAAGATGCGGTTAACTACGGTGGTATTGGTGCGGTAATAGGTCACGAAATTGGCCATGGTTTTGATGATTCAGGGTCAACCTTCGACGGGGATGGCGTTCTGCGAAACTGGTGGACTGACGAAGATCGCGGCGAGTTTGAAGCACGCACTGCAAACTTGATTGAACAGTATAACCAGTTTGAGGTTCTGCCTGACTTGCACGTGAACGGTGAATATACCCTAGGTGAAAACATCGGCGACCTTGGCGGCATCAGCATCGCACTTAAAGCTTACCATCTGTCTCTTGATGGTGAAAAAGCACCTGAACTAGATGGTTTCACTGGCGATCAGCGTGTATTCATTGGTTACGGTCAGGTTTGGGCAAGCAAATATCGCGAAGAAGCGTTGCGCAGCCAAGTACAAACCGATACCCATTCACCTACGAAGTTCCGCACTAACGGTGCTGTTCGCAACGTACCTGAATTCTACGAAGCGTTTAACGTGACCGAAGAAGATGCGTTGTATTTACCACCAGAAGAACGCGTGAAAATTTGGTAATTCGCGTACTCTAAACACAGTACATAGAAAGTAGCGTACATAAAATACAATAGCTAAAGCCCCATGTTTGCTTCACCAAACTGGGGCTTTTTTTGTCGTTCTGAAGTGTATGACTGAGCAGGTTCAAAAAGGCTAAATATGAATGTAAGAACAACTATTGTCTTTAGCAGCTTAGCGTTGATTTACCTGGCGACGCTGCCGCTTACCCCCTACGTGGCGCAATTCTTACCCAAAGCCCTGCCTATTGTGGTACTGGCAGTTTTCGCCTATACAAAACTTAGCGCCATGCCGCGATATATGGTGTTGGCGGCGTTACTTTTTAGTCTTGCCGGAGATGTTAGTCTGGCCTTGCCCTTTGCTGATAGTTTTATTACCGGCTTGGCGTGCTTTTTTGTTGCCCATTTAACGTATGCTATGTGTTTTGCGTTGCTGCATCGCCGCCTACAAGAAACGCCCGGCGACCATATCATTTCACGCAAACCAAAGTGGTTCATTAGTATTATTATGATTAGCTTTGCCGTAATGATGGCAGTGCACATTCTGCCAGCGTCGAAAGCCTTATTTTACCCTGTAGTCGCCTATATTAGCGTAATCACACTGATGGGTTTAACCGCAGGGTGGTTGGCTCAAACCAAGCTAATCGTAACCGGTGCGTTATTTTTTGTGATATCAGATGCCATTCTCGCCCAGTCAGTTTTCAAAACCCCGTTTCCACTGTCTACCATTTGGGTAATGACAACTTACTATGGTGCCCAATATTGCTTAACCATGGGGCTGGTTGATGGTTTTTTGAGAAAAGAGAATAGGCAGGAAGAGATTGGTCAGACCTAGTTAGACAACGACGTTAAAACGTCTATCGCCAAGTCGGCTTTTTCAGCTGGCACGAAAATATGGTCGTGATAATAAGCGGCCACCACGTTGGCGCTAATTCCTGCCTTACCCAGCGCGGTGGACATAGCTGCAGTCATGCCTACCGCTTCCAAACTAGAATGCACTTCACAGGTTATACAGCGGTAATAACCTTCAAATTGCAGATTAGCTTTCTCGGCTGCGGCAACCGGAAGAATAAGGGTGGTGCCCTCGCGTTCTTGAAACATCCCCTTAGCTACTGAAATTAACGCACTAGTTAATCTGTCAGCAGGCAAGGTAGTAAAAACGTAATTTTCACTACTCGCCACAGGATTCAGATTTTTCAGTAACACGCTCAAGTCAGTTTCAGCGACCACACTCACCTTCCATTGAATAACGTCAGTACTTAGATCTAAGAGCGCATATTAAAGCTTTCGGGCTCTAATACGCTTTCCTTTAATCTTACCTTCTCTAAAGTGCGCCATGGCTTTTTTCACGCTTCGCGTTTTCACTGCGACAAAACTCATGCTGTTCTGAACTTTAATTTTGCCCAAGTCGTCGCCAGGAATGCCCGCATCTTTGGTAAGTGCACCCACCAGATCGCCTGGGCGAAGCTTTTCTTTTTTACCCGCGCTTAGTGAAATACAGGTAAATTCAGGCTGAGTAATTTTGTTTTTATGAAAACGCAGGCTTTGTGCGCTTTTAAGTGGAATATCGCTTTCTTGCAATACTTCTATTTTTCGCAAGAAGTGCTCTTCGTCATCGCTGACTAGCGTTACCGCCATGCCCTGTGCGCCTGCTCGCGCCGTGCGACCAATGCGGTGAATATGGGTTTCCGGCTCTTCACTTACCGTATAATTAATTACGCAGGCAACATCATCAATATCCAGCCCTCGCGCAGCAACATCGGTGGCAACAAGTACTTGTAGCGCATCGCTGGCGAACTGCATTAGCACCGATGTGCGTTGATGCTGTTCCAAGTCCCCCTGAAGTCCAGCTGCGCTAAAGCCATCTTCGATAAGCTCCTCAACCACTTCATTTACCTGAACCTTGCGGTTACAAAATACAATGGCATTTTTAGGTTGGTAGTGGGTAAGTACCGCTTTAAGCGCCTGAGTGCGTGTGTGCGGGAGCACGTTGTAGCCCAATTGGGTGATAGCGGGTTTACTGTCTTGAGACTCAACTTTACAGGTTACCGGGTTGTGCAGGTACTGCTTGGCTACACGCTCAATTTGTTCCGTAAAGGTTGCAGAAAACAATAGGGTTTGCACTTGTTTTGGCGTTTGACCGAAAATAATGCGTAAATCGTCTTCAAAGCCCATATCTAACATGCGATCGGCTTCATCGAGGACACGCAACTTTACGTTACTTAGGTCAATTCGACGCTTTTCCACATGGTCCATTACGCGACCCGGCGTGCCCACAATGATGTGCGGGCTATGTTTCAGTGACTGAATCTGCGGCCCCATAGGCTGGCCACCACATAACGTGGTCACTTTAATATTACCGATGTTCTTAGCCGCCGAACGGCACTGCTGAGCCACTTGATCAGCAAGCTCTCGGGTAGGACAAAGTATGATGGCCTGCGTGGTAAAATCATTCACTTCTACGTGCTGTAAGGCAGGAATTACAAAGCACAGAGTCTTGCCGCTGCCCGTCTGCGCTTGGCCTATCACATCTTTCCCCTGCAGCGCCTCAGGGAGCGATTGTGCCTGTATAGGGGAAAGTTGGTAAATGCCTTGTGAGTCTAGCGCCTTGGTGATGGCAGGGTTTATATCTAAATGCTTAACTGTTTCAACTGTCATTAATTTGGGTTCCAAAGGTGCACTACACCATGTTCGGTATGATGAGCTATGCCGTATTCTTGGGACACCATGTCACTCCAGGAAGAAAGCTGCTCATTAAACTTGTCACTCATTTTCACACCGGCCGCCGCTAACTTGAGCTTCTCTAAAACCAAAACACAGGTGTCTTTCTTTGACAGTGCTAGGTAGGCCGTTGAAATGTCGTACTTACTCGATAGGGTTATTGTCTCACATTTAAATTGTTTTGGGTTACATCCAAAGTCAATTGCCCCCCTGAGAACCGAAAATAGTATCAATTTCGTTGTTGATCAGTGCATCCACTAATGCCTGCCACGAATCATAGGCTTTTACTTTGAAGCCATGCTCTATTGCAACGTTATAGCGATAGTCTTCCAATAAGGTACCAACCCTAAAGTTCTTTGGTACGTTGGCAAAGGATTCAAAATAGGGCTTATCGATGCCGTACAGTCCATGAAGGTTTCTTGATACCGGCGTTACCCAGTGAAACACGCTTTCTCTTTCACTCGTGCGAATTACTGAGAATACCAATACATTAGACTTGGTCATTGCTTCCTTTGCAATACGTTCCCATGGCGCGGAAAGGATATTCTGCTTTAGCGTCATCTCATCTAATATGTCTCTGACCATGTCTGCAGCAATACCTTTAAGCTTTCCTCGCTCTCCCACCTCTGAAAAAAGTGGCACAATGTCGGCGATGACCCAAAAATTGTCGGTATTAGCATGCAGCTCACCTGCTAAGCTTAGTGTTCCAAAAGTAAGTATTTTGGCCGGGAAAGATGCTTTCAGTTCATCCCGTATAGCGCTAGCAAGCAATGTGAAGTTGTCTGAACCTTTGTATTGAGCAATCAGTTCGCTCAACCGCTCTGCAAAATCGGCAGAACCTTCACTTTTGCTCAGTGCGATATAGCTCACTGCTATTGTCGTTGCTTGACTGCCCGCATTCGGCGTACATCGAACATTATTTCCACATTCAAAGGCAAATAGCGGCGTGATCCAAAAATAACTATCTTCGTTATTTTCATCTCTGATCAAATTGATAAGGACGTCAGCTTTATTCGATATGGTGTCAGTAGCAGGCGTTAAATCAATGCCATTTTTTGATAAGGCATTTTTAAACACTGTGAGTGAGTAAGATTGAATACTCTGCTTCTCAGAGGGAGATAGGGTACTTGGTAAATCGGGGGCGAGAGAGTAAGAGAGTGCTTGTGCCCAAGTGGATGAACTCCACAGGGCACATAAACAGACAATAACAACAAAAACTACGCTTGAAATGCCTTTTCTAATTTCCACTGCAACGTTTGCCCCGCATAAAATGGAACCATATCGGTGCCATCAGCTAGGGTTACTTGTTCTGGCACCGTCCACGACTCTTTCACTAATGTCATTGTAGTCGTATTTCGTGGTAAACCATAAAAATCTGCACCGTAATGGCTAGCAAATCCTTCAAGCTTATCTATTGCGCCTAGCTGCTCGAACACTTCGGCATAAAGCTCAATTGCAGACCATGCGCTATAACAACCCGCGCAGCCGCAAGCATTTTCTTTTTTATGTTTTGCATGAGGTGCCGAGTCGGTACCTAGGAAGAATTTTTTGTTGCCGCTTGCCACCATATCGCGCAACGCTTTCTGATGCGTGTTGCGTTTTAGCACTGGTAAGCAATAGTTATGAGGGCGTACGCCGCCAACCAGTAAATCGTTGCGGTTTAACAATAAGTGCTGAGGGGTAATGGTGGCTCCAACAAATTCGCTGGCGCCCGCTACGAAGCTTGCGGCATCTGCTGTCGTAATATGCTCAAACACCACTTTCAGCTTAGGGAATGCGTCAACGATAGGCCCTAAATGGGTATCAATGAACACTTTTTCACGGTCAAAAATATCAATGTGATGTTCGGTCACCTCACCATGAATTAGCAACAATAAGCCTTGCTCTTGCATGGCTTGAAATACAGGGTATAAAGCCTGAATGCCTTTTACAGCCGCATCTGAGTTAGTAGTGGCCCCTGCAGGATATAGCTTACACGCAGTTACGCCCGCTTGTTTTGCATCGATAATGTCTTGAGGTGTAGTTTGATTAGTAAGGAATAAGGTCATTAATGGCTCAAAGCTACTGCCTTTAGGTCGCGCAGCCTCAATTCGCCCTTTGTACGCCATGGCCATTTCAGCATTAACCACCGGTGGTACAAGGTTTGGCATAACAATAGCGCGCTGGAAACAACGTGCGGTTGCAGGCACTGTTTCAGCTAGCATTTCGTTATCGCGAAAGTGAAGGTGCCAATCGTCTGGCGTAGTAATGGTGAGCGTTTGCATGCCTTGTCTCTCTTAGTACTTATTCAAACAGAGGGGAAGATGCGCGCAATAATAGCACAATTCCCATTTTGCGCGCAGAACAACTCGCTCGAAAGTGGCTATGAATTCTCTTCGCCGTGCTCTACCCAAATAAGCTTGCTAACGTCGTACCCAGCCGATGTCGCTTTTTCTAGTAAACGGGTGCGGACTTCATATGAAATAGAAGGTGTTCGCGCTAAAATCCAAAGGTAGTCTTTATCTGGGCCTGTTATCAAAGCATATTGATAACCTTCTTTATCTAGCTCCATAATTACATAGCTAGCGTAAAATGGGCCAAAGAACGATACTTTCAGATGCCCTGTCGTTTCAGACTCTACAAAATACGCTTTGCCCTCGGCTTCATCCCATGCATTTTCTTCTACTGAAAAACCGCGATTAATTACCTTAACCCCTCCGTCATCGCGCATGCTATAGGTTGCCGTAACTTCGCTTAATCCTTCTTCGAAGCTATGGTCAAAGCGCGCTATTTCATACCACTTCCCTAAATAACGAGGAAGCTCAAAACCTTCAACCGGCACTACCTTGTCAGGTACGCCAGTACAGCCAGACAAGCCCACACACACCATACCCGCCATAATCATTGAAACTAACTGCTTAAACATATGCCCTCTTTTCCTTGAACTCAGCTTTTAAAAAGCCCACTGATTAATTTACATACACGCCTACATCGCAAAAATGATCTTTATCGGCGCAGCAACACCATAAACCTTCAAGCTAGGCTAACGGTCGACAGTAAAAATACGCTCGCCTAATCAGACTTTTCTTATCGCTTGGACCATATTACAGTGCTGTTAAAACAAGCCTTGAGCTAATACAGGCCCTGCCCACTCGATATTCTCAAACAGGGAGAAAATGACATGAATGCACACTTTCCACACGCAAGCCGCTTAATATATGGATGCATGGGCTTAGGTGGCGGTTGGAACGACAAACCGGCAACCAAAGCCGATATAAGCCAAGCAAGAAGCATCATCGATACTGTGCTGAGTTTAGATATTAATGTGTTTGATCATGCTGATATTTATACGTTCGGCAAAGCCGAAACGGTTTTTGGTGAAGCGCTCAAGCAAGCGCCCGAATTAAAAGACAAAATGATTATCCAATCTAAATGTGCAATACGATTTGAGGATGATTTAGGACCAAAGCGTTACGACTTTTCAGCAAATCACATTCACACGTCGGTTGAAGGCATTCTCTCTAGATTAGGAATAGAACAGCTTGATATACTGCTGCTGCATCGTCCAGATCCACTTATGGAGCTAGACGAAGTCGCCGGTACACTGAAGCTGCTTCAGCAGCAAGGTAAAATAAAGCATGTTGGCGTTTCAAACATGCATGGTCACCAAATTAATTACCTGCAGTCTGCACTTTCCACACCTATTATTGCCAACCAACTTGAAATGAGCCTTGGCTTTAGAGACTGGTTAGAAGACGGTATTACTACCAACAGTGCTGCTAATCGCGATACAGGTTATGCGCCCGGCACACTTGAATACTGCATGATGAACAACGTGCAACTTCAGGCATGGGGAAGCTTGGCACAAGGTAGATACACAGGTGCAAAAGTTGAAAATAGTAATGACCGTGCAACAGCAGACTTAGTGGCTCAACTTGCAGGTGAATATCAAACTACACCTGAAGCGATTGTTTTGGCCTGGTTGATGCGACATCCTGCCAACATTGCGCCCGTTTTGGGCAGTACCAATATTGACAGAATTAAAGCAAGCCATAAGGCTGAAGATGTTCATTTAAGTCGAGAGCACTGGTACAAGTTATTTGAGGCTGCTCGCGGTCAAGAGATGCCGTAAGCATAAATATTAAGGAAATTAAGATGCTGAAAGGCTTTCACCACGTTGCTATCATTTGTAGTGACTACCCTCGCTCAAAGACGTTTTACACGGACGTGTTGGGCTTCTCGATTATTGATGAAAACTACCGTGAAGCCAGAGACTCTTACAAATGTGACCTCGCGTTACCTGATGGCAGTCAGATTGAGCTTTTTTCGTTTCCGGGGGCACCGAAAAGACCGTCGCGCCCAGAAGCGCAAGGACTTAGGCACTTAGCGTTCAAGGTGGACAACCTTGATGAAATGATTAACCACCTAACGAATAAGCGAGTTGAATGCGAGCCAGTGAGAACCGATGAATACACCGGCAAACGCTTTACATTTTTCCAAGATCCTGACGGTTTACCCCTAGAGCTATACGAAATCTAAAAATCGCGAAGCCGTGATAGAAGAATGCCGAATAAGGGTTCTCTTATTCGGCATTTTTATCAATAGCGATACAAACTATTATTGGTCGAGCATCCTGACTTCCCGCTGCGGGAACGGTATTTCAATATCATGCTGCTGAAGGGCATTAAAAATAGCTTGGTTTAGTGCATAGCGCACTTCGAAATGCCTTACAGCTGGCGCCCAAACCCGAATACCAAAGTTAATACTGCTGTCGCCAAAATTATCTACACCAATGGCGGGTGACTTTTCTTCGCTGACTCCATCTACCGTTTCAACAGCCTTGCGAATCACATCGATTACCTCATCGACCTTACTGGAATAGGCAACGCCAATTTCAAGTTCAATCAACATGTTCTCTGCAGAATTATGCAAGATTTCACCGACTATCAGTTTGTTGGGTATTTGGATGTGAACATTGTCTTCGTCAATAAGAATGGTATAGGGCAACATGACTTGATCGACCACCCCTGCAACACCACGCACGCGGATAGTGTCGCCAACAACGAAAGGACGAGTAATAATTATGGTAAAGCCAGCGGCATAATTGGCCAACATACCTTGAATAGCTAAACCTGCACCTAAACCTACAGCACCTACGGCGGCTATAAGTGGGGTTACGCTAATGCCCACATTACCTAATGCTATAATTATTACGATACCCAATACCACTAGCTTGCTGGCACCGCCGGTAAAGCGGCTCAGCGTAATATCGATATTTCTGCTGACCATCAGGTTTTCAACCATGTGGCCTATTTTATTGGCCACCCACCAGCCAAGCAGAAAAATAATGATGGCGCCTACAATTTGGAAACTGTAGGTCACTGCAAATTCTACAAGAGTGTCGTAAAGGGCTTGCGCTTGTTTTAACTCATCCATGGAACGTGATTAGACTAGAAACTGATAGGAATAACCGAAGCTTAAACAACAACGTGAGGAAAAACCAGTGCCGAGAGCAAGCCCGGCACGTTACGGTTTTAAGGAATAAAGAGCGAGCATTGCGTTTAGTTGGCGTATTCGCTTGCCTCAATTTCCGCTAAACGTTCTTTGGTAGGGTTCTTAATGTAGTTATACACCAAGCCAACAAAGAGCACGGCAGCAAAACCCGTGGCTACCATAAAGCCATACTTGGCGTCGCCACCGTTGGCGTCGCTCACCAGGCCCATGATGAAAGGCCCTGCAGCCGCACCTGCTGCGGTGAAGAACAAGATTACTCCGGCTACGCTTCCGTGTTGATGTTTTGGGAAACAGCTTATGCCTTTTGAGTTAAAGGTAGGATAAATTACTGACATAAAAATGCCCGTTAGCGGGAATAGAAACAACGCAAGCTGTTTTCCGCCCCACAGACCAAGACCGAAACACAGTACAATAGCACCAGTGAACACCATAAGAACCAATGCCCAGTTGAAGTGAGACATCATCCAGATGCCTACGAAACGCCCTGCAGCACGAAGGATAAAGAATGCCGTTACCGAGTATATTGCAAGGGTCTGAGAGAAGCCTTCAGTATAACAATCATAGGTCGCTTTAAGCGTAGTCGCGTCGCACACTAAATAACTCGGCATCCACACATAAATGGCGCTTTCTGCGGCGACATATAAAAACGCGCCTACTGAAAATCCTAAAGCATAGGGGTTTTTCACTAAACTTAAGCTCTGCGCTATCGATACTTTCTTTTCACCTGAGGCTGTATCGCGAGTGTAAGCGGGGTATTTCACCAGCAAAGCACCGATTATAAGTAGCGTACAAACACCACCAGCGATTACATAAAGCCACTGCCATGCAACGCCTTGATGAATAAGATAAGCGACAATAAGAGGCCCGATAATCGCGCCAACGCCAAAGAAGGCTTCTGCTCCATTCATAGTTGCTGTGTGCTGCTTAGTCGATGTTGAAATATCACCGATGAGCGCCAGCGCACCTGTTTTAAAGATACCCACGGCAACGCCAGATAAGCTCATTAAACTTACAATCAACACAAAGTCGTTAGCAATTAAGAAGCTGTAGCATGCAAGGCCAAACAACGCTAAACCAATGATAATGGTAGGCTTGCGGCCTAACTTATCAGCCAAAAAACCAAGGAATAGGCCCGATAAGGCAATACCTAACATGGGGAGTGAATGCATTAAGCTTGCTTGAGCATTAGTGACAGAGAACGCCACTTTCACTTCTTTGATTATCTCGCCTACCGAGTCTGACGTCATCGCAAACATCATAAACATTAGGTAGGTTAGCCATCTGATAATTCTGCTACTAGGATCATGATTGGGCATAGTCTGTCTCACAAGCACGGTATGAAAGGCCTTGTTCAGCCCTTCTAAACTTCACAAAAACACGTTGATCATTGCACGCATTCAGTAGGTCAAAAATAACGATGTAATAAACTTGATAAATGAGCTTAATCGTTTAAGATAAAAGTTAACAGAATTTAAAAAGCCTGTAAACCTGTTAATTAGGATAGGTTGTATGACGCACTTAAGCGTCGCACTTTGGAGTTTTCTATGAGCTATGCTGCTGACAGTGGAGTATGTTTAGACCGAATCTTGGCATCAACCGATTTATCTGGCCTAAGTAAGAAAGTTGCAACAACTTTTACGCGTCGCTTGAAGGAACATTTTCCTCGTCTTTTTGACAAATATACCTACGTTTATGGGCACCAGTATGACTGCTACTTTCATTTACAAAAACTGGTTGAAATATTAAGAGACGGGTTAAAAAACCGTAAACCAGCCCTCAAAAAGCTTGATAATGAAAGGTTAAAAAACCCGCTTTGGTATCGCGATGAACAGCAAGTCGGCATGGCCTGCTATGTTGACCTGATGGGCCCCACTTTGAATGACTTGCATGACAAAATTCCCTACTTCAAGTCTTTAGGCGTTACCTATGTGCATTTAATGCCTTTATACGATGCGCCCAAAGGGGATAGCGATGGCGGGTATGCTGTGTCGGATTATCGCAAGGTTAATCCAACACTAGGCACAGTGAAAGACCTGGAAAAGCTTGCTTCAGCACTTCAGAAAGAGGGAATAAATCTTGTTCTCGACTTTGTGTTCAATCATACCTCTGACGAGCACACTTGGGCGAAAGCTGCACTGGCTGGTGAGAAGCAGTTTCAAGACTACTACTACCTTTTCGATGACAGAACCATCCCCGATCAGTACGAACATACTTTAAGAGAAATATTTCCCCAGGTAAGAAGAGGTAGCTTTACCTTTAATGAACAGATAGAAAAATGGGTATGGACGACATTTAACAGCTTTCAATGGGATTTAAACTACAGTAATCCTGAGGTGTTTAACGCTATCACGTCTGAAATGTTGTTTCTGGCCAATATAGGTAGCGCTGCACTGCGTTTAGATGCGTTGGCCTTTATTTGGAAAGAGCTTGGTACTAACTGCGAAAATCAGGAAAAGGCCCATGTTCTTATACAAGCGTTCAACTGTTGCTTACAAATTGTAGCGCCTGCCGTGGTCTTTAAGTCAGAAGCCATCGTGCACCCTGACGAAGTACTTAAGTACATCGACAAAGATGAGTGTCAGCTATCCTACAACCCTTTGCTAATGGCACTGCTGTGGAATTCGTTAGCCACGCGTAAAACCCGTTTGCTTACGTGCTCAATGAAAAAGAGCTTCTCTATTTCTGAGAACTGCACATGGGTGAACTACGTGCGATGCCACGACGATATCGGATGGACCTTCGACGACGCGGTAGCCAACGAACTGGGTATTAACGCATTCGATCACCGCCATTTTCTTAATCAATTTTATACCGGTCGTTTTGAAGGAAGTTTTGCCAACGGCGTGCCGTTTGCTGAAAACCCTTCTAACGGCGATTGTCGTGTGTGTGGTTCACTGGCCTCTTTATGTGGGCTAGAAGGCGCGCTTAAATCCAACGATTCAAAAGGCATTGATGACGCTGTGAAACGAATGATGCTGCTTTACGGTATCACCTTTAGCATTGGAGGTATTCCGCTACTTTACTCTAGTGATGAAGTAGGCAAGCTTAATGACTACAGCTATCGATTTGATGACACCAAAAAGCACGACGACAGATGGGTAAACCGAATTGCTGTTACCCGCGCAGATACGGAATTGGCGCTAGGAAACACGTCGCCTGCCAACCCTACAGAGACTGCGAGCCTTCGCGTGCTTAACGGATTGCGCAAAATGATAGAAATTAGAAAACAGAATGCGATTTTCGGGCAGTCTAGCACCCAAATTTTAGATGCCGATAACCATCATTGCTTTGCTTTTCTTCGGGAAAATACACAGGGTCACAAGCTGCTTGTGATATGTAACTTCAGTGAGCACCCTCAGACCATTCAGCGTAGCCTTTTGGCAACACTAAAGGGCGCATCAAGCCGAGATTTGCTAACTGATGAAACGGTCGAAATGAATGGGTCACCACTATTGCTTGAGCCTTTTCAACAAATGTGGCTTCTTACTGATTAGAGCTCGAGCTTTCGTCATATCTTGCTAATTGCTGTTTGAAAAGTGGTTAGCAAGTTATCCGCAGCTTAGTCGCCAAATTAATTATCTTTACTGCCAGTGACTTATCGAATAAGTCATTTTTTCACAGGCACACCAATAAATACCCACTATACTTTTTATAGTGAATAGATAGTTCACGTAGCTTCCGCATAACTTTGGTAGCTTGGCCTGTGTTTGACTGGCTTTCAAACTGATTGACGCGGAAGTAGCACTCTTCTTGTTGTGTGTGGTTTGTTTCTTGCTTCACGCAGAAGTATTACACAGCGGGATTCGACTTATGTCATATGGATATGTTTAACATGGTAACGGATAAAACGATGCAAAGTGATAGTGCTTTGGAATACATGTGCCCGTATTGCGGCGCAATAAATGACTTCCAGTTAGAAACAGTTCGCGACATGTATCACGAACAGCATGAATCTTGTGGGTGCTGCAATAAAGTACTCAGTTTAACGGCGGCCGATGGTATTGGTGGCCGTATCAATTTGATTGTCGATTCACTGGATGCAGAGCTTGTTATCAAATAAAGCGCATTGGAAAGCGTAGCAAAATGTTAGCAAACAAAAAGCCGCTTCATGAGCGGCTTTTAAAGTTCTTAAATAAAGTTCCGAAACAAACAACCATTAACTACCGAAAGAACTCTCGTTTCAATTCATTATCAGTAAGGAAACGGCCGCCGAGCGCAGACGTTTTCGTATATGAATTAGTATCACGGATCCCTCTCGCCTTAACGCAATAGTGCGTGGCGTTAATGCTCACCGCTACGTCTTCAGTATTGGTCAACGTCTGCAACGCAACTAACACTTGTTGAGTTAAACGCTCTTGTACCTGTGGACGTTGAGCAAAGAAACCCACAAGGCGGTTAATCTTTGAAAGGCCGATTACTGTATTTTTTGGAATATAAGAAACGGTTGCCGTGCCATCAATAGTAACAAAGTGGTGTTCGCAAGTGCTGGTCAGGCTTATATCAGATACCTGTACAGGCTGGTCAATCTGCATCTTGTTTTCAATGGCAGTAATCTTAGGAAATTTGCGGTAGTCCAATCCACCGAAGATTTCATTAACATACATTTTAGCGATTCGCGTGGGCGTATCACACAAACTGTCGTCAGTTAGATCAAGGCCAAGCGTGTCCATTACGTCACGCATAGCACTTTCAATTCGTTTGCGCTTTTGCTCATCAGTAAGACCATTAGCCACCATAGGTGTTTCTAAACCTTTGGCTTCTAATGCTTCTCGTACACGTTGTGCTGGCTCTGAAATAGAGGGGTCTAGTGCGTCGCGCACAATTACCGCTTCTTTTGCTAACATTACTTTATCCGTAGTTACTTCTTTTTTGATCTTGTACGAGCATGAGTTCGTTACAGATCGATTACTTGGCAACATGACTTTTATTTAATGTCATTGCTACCGACTGTGCATTTGGCACAGAATAATAAAACCGTTACCTTTTACGAAAGAAGGACATCATCTTGAATTCACCTGTGTTAATTACAGGCGCAAGCCAACGTTTAGGCTTAGCTATGGCCAATAGTTTACTTGACCAGGGCCACCACGTTGTCGTGACTTATCGAACACTTCGTCCAAGTATTTCAATGCTTGAGGATAAAGGTGCTACAGTCTTACAGGCGGATTTTAGCACTGAGGCGGCTATTGATCGAGCAATTGATGAGATTAAGGCAATCAGTAAAACCTATCGAGCGGTGATCCACAACGCGTCAGATTGGGCGCAAGAAAAAGATAACCATGACAAGCATAGCTTGATTGAACGAATGATGTTGGTCCATGCTGTTGCCCCTTACCGCATAAACTTGGCACTTGAAAAGGCTCTTTGTGATTGCGACGTTCAATCTGACATTATTCATATGACTGACTACGTTCAAGAAACAGGCAGCGAGAAACACATGGCTTATGCGGCAAGTAAGGCAGCCCTGCACAACCTGACCCTATCATTTGCTAAGAAGCTAGCACCAAAGGTAAAAGTAAATAGCATTGCCCCAGCTTTGCTTATGTTCAATGAGGGTGATGACGAAGCTTATAAGCAAAAAGCGTTAGAAAAATCACTGTTAGAGACAGTACCGGGGGCGCAAGAGGCCGTGAAAGCCGTGAACTATTTATTTGATAGTGACTACGTGACAGGGCAAACCCTTCATCTTAACGGTGGGCGGCATTTAAGATAAAGACTGCCCCTTTCTTCTGTCATTTCAGTTTTCCTTATGGCTTAAAGTAATCGTCACCGCCAATTAATTTCATCGCCATTTGCCTTGGTCTCATGCTGAGGCATGGCTATAATCCGAACCCTATTTCGTAGCTATTTGGAATTTTACTATGCACGGCAACCGTACTATGGCGCCTGAATGGCATAACATTGATGCTGTTATGTTAGCGTGGCCTCATGCGCAAACCGACTGGGCTCCATGGTTAGAAGACGCGAGAGCGACGTATCTGAACGTGATTGCTGCAGTAAACCGCAACGATGCGGGTGTGATTTTATTATGTGCGCCGAGTGACGTAGACGATCTTAATTCTCGTTTACCAGAGAACGCCCGAGTGCTTATTGTTCCTGCCTCATTTAACGACACATGGATGCGCGACTACGGCTTCATCACTTGTAAAGACAGTGAAGGCAAAGGCTCGCCGGTAGAATTTCGCTTTAACGGTTGGGGCAATAAGTTTAACGCCGCTGAAGATAATCTGGCGAATCAGCGTTATCTCGCCAGCATGTGTAAATCTGTACTTCGCAGCAGCCCAATTGTGGCAGAAGGTGGCGCGCTGGAAATTGATGAAGACGGACACCTATTAAGTACTGCCCAGTGTTTACTTAACCCTGAGCGTAATGGTGATATGTCGCTAAGCGCTTACGAAGATGCATTTAAAGATATGCTAGGCTGCAGCAAAGTTACTATTTTGCAGCATGGTCATTTAGAAGGCGATGATACTGACGGTCACATCGACACATTAGTGCGTTTCACGCCGAACAAAGGCCTAGTGATCCAGGCGTGTAACAACCGTCCTAATGACAGTCACTTTGAAGGGTTGAAAGCGTTGTGCGACGAGTGCGCCCTTGAGCTGCCTGAGCATGAACAGTTTCATCTGCCGCTGCCTAATATTGTAAATGACGAAGGGGATCGCCTGCCGGCATCGTACGCAAATTACTTAATTTGTAACAACGCAATATTATTGCCTGTTTACGGTGAAGAGGAAGACGCAGAAGCCATTGAGACTGTACAAAGAGCACATCCCAATCATATTGTTGAACCAATCGATTGCAGTGTACTCGTAAGACAATACGGCAGCTTGCATTGCATTTCCATGCAGGTTCCCACAAATACATTAAAAGATTCGATTATCACCACCTTAAAGAAAGGAGTGTCATTACATGCGCCCAGCTAAGCTAAAAGTGGGTCTGGTACAACAGGCCGTTGCCGATAACGATAAAGCAACGAACTGGAATAAAAGTGCCGAGCAAATTGCCAAATTAGCCGCTGAAGGATGCGAGTGTATTTTGCTTCAAGAACTACACAGCACCCTGTATTTTTGCCAGCAAGAAGATACTGACGCCTTTGATTTGGCTGAACCAATTCCTGGACCTGCGACAGAATTTTTTGGTGAACTAGCCGAAAAACACAATATCGTGTTGGTGACATCTTTATTTGAAAAGCGCGGTTCAGGTTTGTATCACAACACCGCAGTCGTGTTCGACCGCAGTAAAGAAATTGCGGGCAAATATCGTAAAATGCATATTCCTGATGACCCAGGCTTTTACGAGAAGTTTTACTTCACACCGGGCGATATGGGCTTCACGCCTATTGAAACCAGCGTAGGTAAACTTGGCGTATTGGTGTGTTGGGACCAGTGGTATCCAGAAGCGGCGCGCCTAATGGCGATGGCAGGTGCGGACTTGTTGTTCTACCCTACCGCAATCGGCTGGGATTTAACTGACACAGAAGAAGAACGTACCCGTCAGCATGGTGCATGGGAAACCATTCAGCGCTCTCACGCTGTGGCAAACTCAGTACCGGTTATCGTGGCAAACCGCACTGGATTTGAAGCGTCACCTGTTGAAGGCGACCCAGGCATCCAGTTCTGGGGACAAAGCTTTGTAGCAGGCCCGCAAGGTGAGATTTTGGCCAAAGCCGAAGCTGAAGGTGAAACCACGCTAAGCGTAGAGCTTGATATGGAACGTACCGAACAGGTGAAGCGCATTTGGCCTTACTTCCGCGACCGCCGCATAGACGCCTACGACGAACTAACCAAGCGCTGGCGCGATTAACCCGAATAATGGGGTTAAATAATGGGGTCAGAGTCTGAGGTATCCCCACAAATAAAATAACGATATCAGTGAGATAAAAAAAGATAGGAACATTCATGACGTTTGGTGATCAGATCAATCGCCAAACTTCACTGAGGCCAAACAGCCATGAATGCTCTATCTATTGTGAACAAAGTCGTTACGCTTGTCAGCTACAATATGCA